>NZ_LWFX01000457.1:0-715 GCF_001635175.1 Alcanivorax sp. HI0083
ACGCAACAGCTGCACGCTTCAGGCCACGCTGAGCATGCAAGGAGTTTTTCAGAGGTTCCTTAGGTGTGGGTCGCGTGTATGCGTGTTGCAGCCGCAGAGCGGCATAAAAAAAGGGACCCGATTGGGTCCCTTTTCTATTTGGAGCGGGAAACGAGATTCGAACTCGCGACCCCGACCTTGGCAAGGTCGTGCTCTACCAACTGAGCTATTCCCGCTTGTCTTGCTGCCAGCTTACGCTAACGAATAAGTGGCGTCCCCTAGGGGAGTCGAACCCCTGTTACCGCCGTGAAAGGGCGGTGTCCTGGGCCACTAGACGAAGGGGACCCGGGCTTGACTTGGTGCGTCAAAGCGGCGCGTAGAATAGGTATCTGCCGGGCAATCGTCAAGGAAAAATTTTGTCGCAGACCATCATTGACCCGAAAAAGTCATGCTGCTCTAGTAATGGCGCGCTATAACCCTGCCGATTCCATCAAATTGGCGAAAAAACATTCATTTATCGGGAGAGAAGTATGTCCATCAAGCTGTACGGGGCCGCCCTGTCACCTTTCGTCCGCAAGACCCGGGTTGCTTTGGCACTGAAAGGAATCGAATTCGAATCCGTCCATGTCGATCCCAACAACCCGCCGGAAGGCTATGAAAAAATCAGCCCCATGAAGCGGATTCCTGCACTGGAAGTGGATGGTCAGTTCCTCGCCGACTCCGCTGCCATTTGTGC
>NZ_LWFX01000458.1:0-620 GCF_001635175.1 Alcanivorax sp. HI0083
CATTCAGTTGTTCTGGCCGAGCAGGTGCGTGAGCGGACTCAGGACTTACGTGATGTAAACCAGAAACTACTGGAAGAAATAGAAGAGCGTCGCCACATAGAAATGCAGCTACGCGAAGCACGGGAAAAAGCGGAGCAGGCGAACCTTTCTAAAACACGCTTTGTTGCAGCGGTGAGCCATGATTTGATGCAGCCACTGAATGCTGCTCGGCTCTTCACCAGTGCGTTGCAGGAAAAGCCAGAGAATATGACGTTTCAGCTCGCTCATATCAGCACAGCGCTGACTGATCTTGAATCACTCATTACTACACTTTCAGATGCTTCAAAGCTGGATGCCGGAGTAGTAACGGCTGAGCTCGAAGTTTTTCCATTAAGTCGTTTACTGGATGTTCTAGCTGAAGAGTTTAGGCAAATCGCGCAACAGAAAGGTCTGCGATTTCGTTATGTTCCTTGCGCATCCTTGGTTAGATCTGATTCACAATTATTAAGCAGAATCCTTCGTAACCTGTTATCTAATGCGGTTCGTTATACAGAAAGTGGCTCGATCTTACTGGGTTGCCGGAAACGCGATGAGGGGGTTGAGGTTGTGGTCACTGATACCGGAATAGGTATTCGTGATGA
>NZ_LWFX01000459.1:0-515 GCF_001635175.1 Alcanivorax sp. HI0083
GAATAACTCCTTGCATGCTCAGTCTTTCAGGCTGGCTCGCAATCTAGGCGCGATTTTGAAGGTGTCCCCTAACTGGGATCGAGATATGTCCATCCATCGAAAAAACGCAACGACGAGTGCGGGCCAGCCTGGAAGACCCGGAGGGCACGGCCTGAAGCGTACATCTGCTGCGCCTTGCCTCTAGGAAAGGGAACCACCCTGTCCGTCAAGACAAGACTCAACAGCTGCACGCTTCAGGCCACGCTGAGTACGCAAAGAGTTATTCAGAGGTTCCCTAGGCCGGACTGGCTGTGCCCGGCCAAGCATGGGCTAACTCAGTGTCATGGCGTCACCCTGGTCTTGCCAGAGCTGTTCCAGAGCACATATCTCATCACACAAGGCAGAGACCCGTGGCCCAAGGTGGGTACGGTCGCTGCCGGTCTTCAATGCTTCTTCGAGTTGCCGGGCGCTTTGTTCCAGGCGGGGAGTGCCGCAGTAGCGGGTCGCACCGTGGAGTTTGTGCACCCGCTCCAGCA
>NZ_LWFX01000460.1:0-406 GCF_001635175.1 Alcanivorax sp. HI0083
GGCAGCCAGGGCACACTCCACTCTGAACAGGCCATTGAGTATGGCACTCAGATGGTGGGTGGTGTCACCCCGGGTAAAGGCGGCCAGACGCACCTGGGCCTGCCGGTATTCAACACCGTGGCAGAAGCCGTGGCTGAAACCGGCGCCACCGCCAGCGTGATTTACGTGCCTGCACCGTTCTGCAAGGACTCCATTCTGGAAGCTGCAGACGCCGGCATCGAACTGATCGTCTGCATTACTGAAGGGGTTCCTGCACTGGATATGCTTTTCGTCAAAGAGTATATCTCCCGCATGGACGGCGTTCGTCTGATCGGCCCGAACTGCCCTGGGGTAATTACTCCGGGTGAGTGCAAGATCGGGATCATGCCGGGCCATATCCACAAACCTGGCAAGGTAGGCATTGTCT
>NZ_LWFX01000461.1:0-495 GCF_001635175.1 Alcanivorax sp. HI0083
TTGTCCAGCCTGCCGATTAGCTGCATGGACAGTTGCGTTAGTGGGTAATCGACAATGCCGCCATCCGGGCTCATGCCTTTGTACAGTTCCAGAATTTCGTAGGCAACGAGGGGGGCCGGGAGGATATCAATCTGGCCATTGTTGAATTTGTTCGGAGCGGAAACAATGTCGGTGGTGACCGGGGTGGCACCGATGGCGGCCACCATTTCTGCCTGGGTCTGGTCGTAATCGAGCACGGCCACACGGTGGCCGGCGGCCTTGGCCAGCGAGCTGATGCTGCGGTCGTTAACAAAAATGTGGGCCGCGCCGGCTGGGTAAATGCCCATTACCACGTAATCGCCTTGCACCATGTGTCCGGCTTGTTTCGGATGAGAGAGCACCTGCAACAGGGTTTGCATATGCTGGTTGTCAGGTACGGCACCAATGGCGTCCACGCTGCCGCTGTAAAGATTGAACTGACGTGCCCGCAAGCCGCTCATTAATGCCGCATCACAG
>NZ_LWFX01000462.1:0-8265 GCF_001635175.1 Alcanivorax sp. HI0083
GCTCTGGAAGCGCTCACCGGCCATGCCGAAGCGGTTTTGCAAAAACTGGATCTGCCTTACCGGGTGGTGATCCTGTGTGGCGGAGATTTGGGCTTTTCCTCGTCCAAAACCTACGACATCGAAGTCTGGCTGCCGAGCCAGCAGCGCTATCGGGAAATCTCTTCCTGCTCCAACTTTCAGGATTACCAGTCGCGCCGTATGCAGGCCCGCTGGCGTAATCCGGAAACCGGCAAGCCAGAATTGGTACACACTTTGAATGGGTCTGCCCTGGCAGTAGGGCGTACGCTGGTGGCGATTCTGGAGAACTATCAAAACGAAGATGGTTCCGTGACCGTGCCGGAGGCATTGCGTCCCTACATGAGAGGTCTGGAACGCCTGACGTAAGGCTGTTCTGGCGCAACGGCGGCGGATGCGGCAATGGGTGTTCGCCTATGGCAAACCTGTAACGAAGGGGTTCTGCCGTTTGCGCCAGGCGTAATGCATCTGGTGTCCGGCGTTTACCGGGAGCAAGCATGGAATTTTTACCGATCAGTTGGCGTTTGCAGGGCAAAGTGGCTCTGCTGGCTGGCGGCGGCGAAGTGGCGCTGCGTAAAGGGCGCCTTCTGCACCGTTCGGGTGCGGTAGTGAATGTGGTTGCCCCGCAAGTGTGCGATGAATTGCGCGCTATTGTGGCGCAGAGTGGCGGCGCCTGTATGGATCGTGTGTTTGCGAGCACGGATCTGGATGGGGTTGCGCTGGTCATTTGCGCCACGGACGATCGCAGCACCAATGCCGACATTGCCCGCCAGGCGCAACAGCGTGGTTTGCCCGTCAATGTAGTCGATGATCCGTCGCTGGGCGATTTCATCTTTCCTGCCATCGTGGATCGCTCTCCGGTGCTGATCAGTATCAGCTCCTCCGGCGCCTCGCCGGTACTGGCGCGTAAGCTGCGGGCCCAGCTGGAATCGTCCTTGCCTGCCCGTTGGGGGAGGCTGGCGGACCTGATGGCCCGCTTCCGTCAGCCCCTCAAAGAAAAACTCGATAATATCGGCGCGCGGCGCCTGTTCTGGGAGCAGACCCTGGATAGCCCGGTGGTGGAGAAAGTGCTGGCTGGCAAGGACAGCGAAGCGGAAGCCATGCTGGCTGCGGCCATTGAATCCGCTGATGCGGCCTGCCTGAGTCGGGGTGAGGTCTACCTGGTGGGTGCAGGTCCCGGTGACCCGGACCTGTTGACGTTCCGGGCGTTGCGCCTGCTGCAGAAAGCCGACGTGGTGCTGTACGACCGCTTGGTGGGCAAGGGTATCGTGGATCTGGCCCGCCGGGATGCGGAGTTGGTGTACGTGGGCAAGGCCCGCGATAAACACGCGCTGCCCCAGAACAACATCAATGAATTGCTGGTCCATTATGCCAAGCAGGGCAAGAAGGTGTGCCGCCTCAAGGGCGGGGACCCGTTCATCTTCGGCCGGGGTGGCGAAGAAATTGACCTGATTGTGGCTGAGGGCATCGACTTCCAGGTGGTGCCGGGCATTACCGCCGCCAGTGGTTGTGCTTCCTATGCTGGCATTCCGCTGACACATCGTGATCATGCCCAGTCTGTGCGCTTTGTGACCGGACACCGCAAGGATGGTTCGGTGGATCTGGATTGGGAGCATCTGGTTGGCGAGCACGAAACCGTGGTGTTCTACATGGGGCTGGTGGGCTTGCGGGAAATCTGCAGCCAGCTGATCGCCCATGGCCGTTCGGGCGATACGCCGATTGCGCTGGTGTCACGGGGCACGACCAATCTGCAGGAGGTCATTACCGGCACTCTGGATCAGCTAGCGGACGATATCGAAGGGCGGGAGATCCACGCGCCGACATTGATTATCGTTGGCAGCGTGGTCAGCCTGCATCCCAGGTTTGGTTGGTTCAAACCCTGAAAAGCGTAATCCGACATCGGTTAAAGCCGTGTCTTATCGCGGTTTTCCCACAGTGCTACGGCGTCTTTGCGCGCACTCTCCAGAGAGTCTGCCTTGTCGAGGCCCCACAGGGCTACGGCCACGGTATGGATAACGGCCTGTTCGCCGTATTCATCACGGCTTTCGCCGCGCCATACCCGCAGAATTGTGTCCGCACCGGGATCGCCCGGTGGCGTTTGCCGGGGCAGGGCGTTGTCGATCACGGCACTTTCCAGTGGCTTGCCGTGACGGATGCCCTGGATTTGCGTGCGTGCATCCGGGCGGATTTCCAGCTCGCCCCCTTCTCCCTTGAACAGGAGCAGGTCCCGATCACCGGCCAGCTTTGCCGCCCCTTGATGCAGTTCGATATAAGCCGGGTGGAAAACGCTCTGCATGGAGAGTGGTGCCCGGGCAGGGTTGAGGCTGCGGGCCAGGGTGTTGATTGGTGAGCGCAGGCCCAGGAAGTAACGCAGCGTGAGTATTCGTGCCAGTGGCGGGCAGAACTGTTCCAGGGGCAGGTAGGCCAGCCCCTGTTCCTCAAGGTGTGCGTGCGCTTCGGCGACGGTTTGCGCAACGGGCAGGCCCAGTTGCGGCAGAAGCTGATCGGTATACACGCGATTGGGCGTGTGCGCCGGTCCGCCATGGAGAAAAGTGCGGATGCCGTTGGTGGCCAATAGCACTGTTGCCAGCAGGTACCAGGGGTGGTGCTTTTTCTTGCCGGCATAGCTGGGCCAGTCCAGTTCCACATGGGGCAGCTCGGCAAGGGCCTGGTAGCAGGCGGGTCGGCAGGCATCAAGAAACCCGGCCAGCTCATCCGGTGTTTCTTCTTTTACCCGCAACAGCATCAGGAAAGCGCCCAGCTGAATATCTTCCACGTTTCCGTCGAGGATGGCCTGCATGGCCTCACGGGCTTCTTCGCGGGTGAGGCTGCGGCGGGCGCGTTTGCCGCGGCCCAGGGTGCGAACGAAAGGCGCAAAAGCATGTTCAGTCATGATTCCATCTCATCGGGTTTAAGGCGTGTTGCGTGAAGAATGGTACGTAGAGGCGTTTCAATACCAGCTGGTGCACGGGCCGTGTTCGGCGATCAGTGCGATCAGACCCGCATGATCTATCACCGGCAGGGCACTGTCCGGGAGTTGTAAGGATGAATGCGTCAGCAGGTAGCCATCTCCTTTCAGCTCCAGCTGTGATGCAAGTAACAGGCCTGCATCGGTGAAGACACAAATGTCGCCACGGGTGTAAAGCGCCGAGAAGCGCTGGTGCGTGTTGTTATCGTCAGGGGAAAAGCCAAGCAGGTGCAACATCAGAACACCAGAATCTGATCGCATTGGGTGCGTAATGATAGCAGTTCATCATGCCCAAGCGGGTCGGCGCTCACCGGGCAGGGTGCGGGGGGGGCGTTTTCCTCGCGTCCCGGTTTTTCGGTCACGCAGCGCACACCGAAGTCTGCGAGCTGCATCAGGGTGTCGTTGGGGCACAGTTTCAGCGTAGCGAGAGCCGGGGGCGTAAGCCACAGGGTGGTGGCCTGTCCGAACGCTGCACCGGTGAGCAGCATGTCGAGCATCTCCTGGAACTGGCTGGAAAAGGGTTGGCTGCCGGTGGCGATGTAGAGGGTATGGTTAGCCAAACTGAATCACCTGATCGCTGCTGATGAGGGCCTCCGCCCATTGCCCCAGTCCCGCAAGAGAGAAGCCTTCCGCCAGCGTGTTGTCCGTGTCGGTGGCGACAATGCCCCGACGCTGGGCGGCGCCCACACAAACCACGGCATTCACATCATGACGGGCAAGCCAGTGCTGCCACTGCTGGGCGGCATTGGCTTGGGTGCCATCACCGGTCCAGGCATGACGGTTCGCCAGATGCACGGCATCCCGGTAGAAGAACAGGCAGTGGAGTTGGTGATCGGGGGTGTCGAGAAGGGCTTGAGCAGTATGCAGGGCGGTCAACGCGGCGGCGGAATCCGCCGCCGCGTTGACCAGTAGCGAGAATCGCATTAATCGTTGCCGCTGAGAGCTGTCAGCAGGTGCAACAGGGACATGAACAGGTTGTAGATGGAAACGAACAGGGTCACCGTCGCCATGATGTAGTTGGTTTCACCGCCGTGGATGATGGCGCTGGTCTGCCACATGATCAGCAGGGAGGACAGCAGCACAAAGGCAGCAGATACCGCCAGGCTCAGCGCCGGGATGGCGAAGAAGATGTTGGCGATGCTTGCCCCGAACGCCACCAGAATACCGATCATGATGAAGTTGGTGAGGAAGCTGAAGTCCTTGCGGGTGACCAGGGCAATGGCCGACATGGCCACGAAAATACCGGCAGTGCCAGCCAGAGCGGTGGTTACGATCTCCATGCCGCCGGGGATCTGGGCGTACATGTTAATGATCGGGCCGGTGGTGAAACCCAGCCAGCCGGTCAGGCCGAAGACGGCCAGAATGCCCCAGGCGCTGTTGCGCAGCGCGTTGGTGGCGAATAACAGACCAAAATAGACACCGATGGTCAGCCAGACGTTAACGAAACCGATGTTGCTGGCCATGGCAAACCAGGACGCGCCGGTTGCCACAACGAGTGACAGCCCCAGCAGCATATAGGTGTTTTTCAGTACCTGGGCCGCGCGCTCCCCGGAAACGGCAACACCGTGCTGGTGGGGGGCGGAGTAGGGGTTGGTCGGGTTATTCATGATATCACTCATCCTTGCCAATTGTTCCTGTGATCATAAGGGCGAGGAGGCCAAAATCAAGCGTTAAACCGGCTTTTCGCCATGAGAAAGTGCCTGGTCATCCCGTGGGGATCATTGGCAACCATGGATGTGCACTTTTGTGACCCTTATCTCGGGATGGCAAGGCAAGTGCGTAATACTATTTTCGTACTGAAAATGCCTGAATTTAAGCCGAGGGGGCGTTATGGGTGCATTATCGCTGGCTGCCACTGAAAGTGAGCAAATCGAGCTGGCAGCGGTACAGGGCCGGCATTCTCTATACGAAGATCTATTGCGGGTGCCTGAGTTGGCATCGCGTCGCCATGAGCTGATTTTCGAACAGAAAAACCGGCTGCTGGGTCGGCAACGCCGGATCGTCCTGTTCAATGGCCGCTACCTGGAATGGACGGAGCAGCGGGGGCGGCGTGAGGTAACGCGGATTATCAATCTGGCGTTTCTGGCGGGCTCGCCGAATGCTTATCGTGAAATTGCCTGGCGGTCCCTGAGTGTTGCCCTGCTGGCGCTCATTGTTGCCGGGCTCCTGTTGGCCGTGGGGCAGACCGTTGCCGCGCTGGCAGCGCTGGGAGTGTCCTTGCTGGGGCTCGGCATTTGCCTGCGGGGCTCCTCCCGACGCCTGCTGTTCTATACCCGTAACGGGCGGTTGGTGATGTTCGACCTGTTTGATCAGCGTGGAGACAGAAAGCGCTTTGAAAAGGTGCTTGGCGCGCTGCAGCTACGGGGAGAACGAGCCTGGGCCCTTTTGCCCGACCGGAAAGAGCGGCTGGCGGCAGAAGTGGCAGAGCACCGCCGGCTGATGCAGGAAGGGGCTATCAACCAGGCGCAATACGAGCGCGCCAAGCAGCGCATCTTTCGTCGTTATTCCGATTGAGCTGAACGGGTCCGCTCGGCGATCAAAACTCAACCAGTCGTGCACGGTATTGTGGCTTCGACGTTGACTGGTCTTATTGCTCATGTATTATTGCTGCCACCTTGGAGGGGTGGCAGAGTGGCCGAATGCACCGGTCTTGAAAACCGGCGACGGGAGACCGTCCGTGGGTTCAAATCCCACCCCCTCCGCCAAATAAAAAGCCCGCACTTGATGAGTGCGGGCTTTTTTTGTGCCGCTCTGCGGCCGCGACACGGTTCACGCAACACGCAAGCAATACGCTTGTGGTTGAAGCTCAGTGATCCCCATTGCCGAGCAATCCTGCAAATGTCCGGATTGCCTCCAGTCCCTGAATGTCATCTTCCTGCAGTGGCAAGTCCTTGCGAGGTAGCGCGCCCAAAGCGTGTGCCAGCTCATCCATGTGCCGTTGCTGGCGTGCATGGCGGGCTGCGAAAAACGCGCTGTCTGTGGCATCCGGCAGCACCCGGTTAACCACGGCGCCCGCCACCGGGATGTCATTTTCTGTCAGGGAGGCAACGGCGCGTTGCGTCTCGAGAATGGGCAGTCGTTCAGGGGTCAGCACAAAGACAAAAGCGGTTTGCGCAGGGTCAGACAGTTGCCGGCGAGCGCGGTGGAACAATCGCTGACGGGCGATCAGTGTATCGGCCACTTCCTGGCTGCGTGGGTCCAGGCCTGCGGTGGCATGGTCGGTGGGATCTTGCAGGGGGCTGTCCACACTCTTGTCTGGTGTCAGGTGGCCTAACACCTGGCCCAGTTTGCGGGCCTTGTCGCTGTGACGCAGCAGGCCCTGGGTCCAGGCGGCCATGACTTCCGGCAGGCTTAGCAGCCGCAAGGTGTGGCCGGTGGGTGCGGTATCGAAGATCAACAGGTCGTAGTCGCGGCTGTCGATATCAATCAGCCGCGAGATGCGCTCCAGCAACGCAGCTTCCTGCGCACCGGGGGACTGACGGCTGAGGCGTAACTGCTTGTCCAGCTCGCGGAATTGGTCTGGAGTGGCAAAGCGGCGCATCTGGGCGCTGACCCGGTCCAGGTAGGCCTCGACTTCGTCATCCGGGTCCAGCTCCAGGGCGGTCAGTCCCGGCGCCAGACAAGTGGGCGACTTGCCGATGGGGCGGTTAAAGGCGTCCGCCAGGCTGTGGGCCGGATCGGTGGAGACCAGCAACACCTTGCGGCCCTGGTCGGCAGCGCGGATGGCCAGGGCGGAGGCGGTGCTGGTTTTGCCCACGCCGCCCTTGCCGCCCACCATAAGCAGGGTGCGGGAGGCGAGCAGGGCATCCAGATCAAGCTCAAGCTGTGCGGTGGTGTCGGTGTCAGCCATCAGCAGCAGCGAAAGTGATCAAGGGGGGAGCGCTCCATGCCCATGCGGGTGTGCCATTCATGAAAGCGCTCCATTAGCAGGGGCTGCAATTCCAGTGTGCTCCAGGCTGCCGGGTTGGGAACCCCCATCATTTCCGAGAAGACCAGCAGCATGAACAGGTCCTCTTCATCCCGTTTGGCGCGGGCAATGGCGGCGCGATAGGGGGCGTTGTAGTACTGCGCCCCGAGATCGCTGATGCGTTTGAGCCATTGTGCCGGCGTTGCCATTACAGAGGCTCCGGTGGCGCTTTGAAGGCGCGCTTGAGGGCTGCGGTGCACTCCAGCGTAACCAGCAGGGCCGCCACCAATACAACAAGGTCCAGCCCCAGGAGGAACCAGTCTTCCTTCTCGTAGAAGCTTTTCAGCTGCATCAGCAGGGCAAACAGGGTCATCACCAGCAGGAAAACCAGCGGCGCCAGGGTATAAATGGCCGGACGTCCGCGTTTCACCAGCATGATGGTAATCACCAGCAGGGTGAGGCCGGCGAGCAATTGGTTGGTGGTGCCGAACAACGGCCAGATCAGCAGGCCGCCGGAGCCATCGGCACCGCCTGCCCCAAACGCCAGCAGAAGGCAGCTGACTACGGCCAGTAGCGTGGCGGGCAGAGGCCGCGTCATCCATTTTTGCTGATAGATTTCGCCCCATTCCTGGAAAATATAGCGCTGCAGGCGCAGACCGGTGTCCATGGTGGTGCCGGCAAACAGGGCCGCCATCACGGTGAGCAGGGTGGCGGCAACGCCCACATCCATGCCCATGCCATTGGCAAGAATATTGGCGCCACCATCCACAAAGGCGGTCAGGCTGCCCTGACCAAAGGCCGTGTATACCGCCTGCCAGTCAGCCAGGGAGGCAAAACCGGCGGTGGCGGCAATGATGGCTGCCAGTGCCAGTGCGCCTTCGCCCACAGCACCGAAATACCCTACAAAACGGGCGTCTGTCTCCTTGTCGAGCTGTTTGGAGCTGGTGCCGGAGGCGACCAGGCCATGGAAGCCGGAGATGGCGCCACAAGCGATGGTGACAAACAGAAGCGGTAACAGGGAGGGCGTGCCGGCAGGAACGTCACTGTTGATCATCGGCGCAACAACCTGGGGGTTACCGAGCAGGACAGCACCGTAAAGCAGGATCAGGCCAACGAACAATTGCAGGCCGTTGATGTAGTCGCGGGGCTGCAAGAGCATCCAGACGGGAAGCAGTGAGGCCACCGCAGCATACGCAAACAACATCAGTATCCAGCTGGCGTTTGCCGAAAGCCCCATGACTTGATCGGGCAGGGTCACGGGAACCATGGGACCCACGTAAATCAGGCTATACAGCGCCGCCACACCGAGCACAGATACCAGGCCAAGACCAATGACCCGGCGATAGATGAGCTGGCCAATCACCAGTGCTACAGC
>NZ_LWFX01000463.1:0-565 GCF_001635175.1 Alcanivorax sp. HI0083
GCCCACAGGGTCGGCCACAACAGCAACAGGGTGCCAATGGGGCGATCCAGGCGCATCAGTTGAATATAGGGCCAGAAGGCGGGGTAACGCTGTTCAACGAAGGCAAACATGGGACATCCGGTTGTCAGGGGCGAAGAAGAGTTTCAAGCGACAAGCTGCAAGTTTCAAGATGTGAATCGGGCGGCCCAGGCGGAGCCGCCTGCCCGAAATCAAACCGCCTGTAGGAGTACCTCTCGAGGTGCGAACCGAGCGAAGCGAGGAAAAAGCGTGGTCTCCATGCCAATCCATTCTATAGGGATTGATGAATCATTCGCCCGCTATCCGTATTGATACGCGGGTTCGTCCCTCGAGAGGAACTTGTATGTTTGAATGCTCTTCCTGCAACCATGCAGGACTTGCCGGGGTGGAGGGACCAAAGGAGCATCTGACCCAAGGGTACAGACGGTAGGAGATTTGGCCCCACCCCGAACCTATTCATACGCCGATAAAGAATCCATCGGCTGAGTTCGCACCTCAGACCGACGATACCTAGCAAGCCAGCGTTTCAGGTGCGCCCCGACAAGCA
>NZ_LWFX01000464.1:0-723 GCF_001635175.1 Alcanivorax sp. HI0083
GGTGCAAGGCCCTGGAGGGCGTGGGCGATCTGACCGCCTACGCTCTGGTCATGGCCTTCTTAAGGGGCGACTTCAGGAACAGTGATGCCTTCGTGGCCTTCCTGGGGATGGACGTTCACGTGAGAGACTCAGGCACCAAAACCGGCAAGCGAAAACTGACGAAGAAAGGGGACTCAGAAGCTCGCAGGCTGCTTTACTGCGCGGCCATGGTCGCTCGCCGGAGCAAGCGTTGGGCTGGGGTCTATCAGGCTTATCTGGACCGGGGGCTGGCAACCATTCAGGCGCTGGTCATCCTGGCGCGCAAACTCGTTCGCATCGCCTTCGCGCTTATGAAAAATGGCACCGACTATCAGCCGGCCCCTGCCTCATGAAGACTGGGGTGGACAACATAGAATCTCCTACAGTGATTCTGTACCAGCGGGGACGGTTGCAAATACCTTCTCCCACAACGCCGGCAGGAAGTATTCCGCCACCAGCAAGGGCGCGCCGCGTTTGATAAAGCACGACTGGCGGCCCCAGCACACCGGGTGATTCTGGCCCGGTGAGGCCAGTCGTGCCCACACCTGATCACGCTGGCATACCGGGCGGTTGTATAGCTCCAGGCCCAGGGAGCGGCTGCCCATGTGGCCCAGTGAGCGGTTGGCGCCGGCCAGGCTGGTCAAGGGCAGGACGCTGCGCGCCGCCACCACCGGGGTGCCGTCCAGGTGCAGGGTGACTTCGCGG
>NZ_LWFX01000465.1:0-851 GCF_001635175.1 Alcanivorax sp. HI0083
GGGATCAAGAAGGCGTCCACGACCCAGCCGATGAAAAAGACGCCCAGGGTAAACATCCACAGCAAGCCGGTGAGCTGACGACCATAGTAAAACCGGTGATAACCAAACAGGCCGCCAAAAAACCATAGCAGGTAGCCGATGGGTGTCAGGTGTGTTTCCTTTTCTTGTTGCATGGGTTTCCCCCTCCGTTGGTAAAGTAAAAAGCGTCCTTGTTATCGCGGGATTCAGTAGTAAGCGCAAAGCGGCAACGCGGGCGTTTCTCTGAAATGAGTAAGCCGCGCCCGGTGGATGGGCGCGGCCTCTTTTTTTCAGGGCGCAGGTGGCTTCATCCGCGTTGTTGCGTGAAGCGTGCCGCCTGCAGCGTCTCCTACTCCGTATCCTCGATGCTCAGTCCTCGTGTGGCCACGTCCAGGCTGGAGGCGTCGGTTTCGTTGCCCAGTTTGATCATCAGGCGCAGGTCGTTGGGGGAGTCCGCGTGGAGCATGGCGTCTTCGTAGGTGATTTCACCGGCGGAATACAGGTCGTAGAGGGCCTGGTCGAAGGTCTGCATGCCCTGCTCGCGGGATTTGCTCATCAGCGCCTTGAGCTGGTGCACTTCGCCCTTGCGGATATGGTCCTGGACCAACGGCGTGCCCAGCAGCACTTCGATGGCCGCGCGGCGGCCCTTGCCGTCCGGGGTGGGGATCAATTGCTGGGCGACGATGCCTTTCAGGTTCAGGGACAAGTCCATCCACAGCTGGCCGTGGCGGTCTGCCGGGAAGAAGTGAATGATCCGGTCCAGCGCCTGGTTGGCGTTGTTGGCGTGCAGGGTGGCCAGACACAGGTGGCCGGTTTCCGCGAAGGCGATGGCC
>NZ_LWFX01000466.1:0-950 GCF_001635175.1 Alcanivorax sp. HI0083
GTTGCGTGTGTCCTGCCAGAGAAGCCAGAGCCGGGTATCCAGTTCCAGTTGATGGTAGTCCGGCGCCATGTGCGAACAGAGCTGATAAAACGCCTTGTTGTGGTCGGTTTCTTTGAAGTGAGCCAGTTCGTGGACCACGATCATGCGCAGAAAGGCTTCCGGCGCTGCCTTGAACTGGCTGGCGATACGCAGGCTGTTATGGCTGCGTAATTTGCTGCCGTGAATGCGGGTGTGCCGGGTATGCATGCCAGGGAGCCTCTGACTCACCCCTTGCATGCTCAGCGTGACCTGAAGTGTGCAGCTGTTGTGTTTCGGCACGACGGGCAGGGTGGTTCCCTTTACTAGTGGCGAAGCGCAGCAGATGTGCGCTTCAGGTCTCGCCCTACGGGGCTTTCAGGCTGGTCCGCACTCGTTGTTGCCCTTTCTCGACAGGCAACCAGCATGCCTTTAAAAGTGCGCCTAGATTGCGAACCAGCCTGAAAGCCTGAGTATACAAGGGGTGAGTCAGAGGCTCCCACGCGCCTGACTCAGCGTTTTCAGCTTGGCATCGTAATGGGCTTTGCCCAGTGGTGGCGCCTTGCGCAGCTATTGTTGCTTGAGGGGGTTGGCGTATTGAAACAGGGCCTTGTCACCTTGAATCTCATGCTTGTCGGGATAGCGCTGTTGCAGATAATCCCCCAGCTGCCCCTGGTCCAGCAGGATTTGGGCCTGTTGCTGGATCTGGGCGGGGTAGCCTGTCAGGTAGTGCAGGGTGTCCATGGGCCGGTTATCGCCTTGTGAGTGCGTTGGGCGTTAGTGCCAATGTGATCATTGGGCCGCGTGCGTATGATCGCCGCTCTCTTTGCAATGGACAATCCCATGCCATCAGCCCTGGACTCTGATTATCCCCGTCGCGGAAATGCCTTCTCCCGGTGGCTTGCCCGTGGCTTTTTGCGCCTGGCAGGCTGGCG
>NZ_LWFX01000467.1:0-915 GCF_001635175.1 Alcanivorax sp. HI0083
GGTGTACACCTTGTTATCCGATACGCTGATACAGATCACGGGCAGTTTGCTGAAGTTTTCCTGGTAAGCACTTGAGTTGACGAAATGCTTGAACAGCTTGCCGTGCAGATCACCAAAATCCTCAGGGATGCTGAAGTGTGGCTGGTCCTTGTTATGGTTCTGCAGGGCGATGCTGAAGTCATAGTCCCGCAGGTAAGAGGAAAAATTGTTCCCGACCACCCCTTCAATCTGTTTGTTGGTGTGCCGGTCAAAGATGGTGGTTTTCAGGATTTCGATGGTCGGGAAGGTTTCGCCATTGCCTTCAATATCGATATCCACGGACACAATGTCGTGCTGCACAACGTACCGGTCACCATTGGGGTTGTCCCAGTGAGCCAGCGCATTAAACCGGTTATTGATCATGGTCAGAGTGTCGCGCAGGTTTTCCTTGCGCCGTTCTCCCCGCGCCAGGTTGGCAAAGTTGGTGGTAATGCGCGTGTTGTCGGCTGGACGGTAATCCTCATCGAAACAAATGCGCTTGATGCTGAAAGTGAATTCGTTGCTCATGGTGCCAGGGCGTCCGCGTCAAAATGGGTCGTGGCCTGCGTCGCGCTGGGTAACTAACGCGACGAAGCGTGATATGCGGCCATTATGCTCAATACCTTTAATGAGTAAAATTGGTATTATTTCATCGCTATATGAGTTTTACTCATCTTTTCGCTATGGCGGGAGCAGGCATTCGACCGCCCTGGCTTTTGCATTCAGAGCAAGATCGCGGTGGTGCCACCGCACTTACAATGGCATGCGTTGGAGAATCAAATGCTGGAATTACGACATCTCGCCACCCTTCGGGCGATTGATGAGGCGGGGTCAATGGTGGAAGCGGCGGAACGGCTACATGTTACCCAGTCGGCCCTGTCGCATCAGTTGAAAGAC
>NZ_LWFX01000468.1:0-768 GCF_001635175.1 Alcanivorax sp. HI0083
TACGTCTTCAGCCTGAAACAGCACCTCGCCAGTGCCATCCTGGTCCCACACCTGCATGGCACTGTAGGGCTGCACCCGCGACGCATCCAGATAATCCCACACCCCGGTATTGCGCAGCAGCCAATGGCTGGCTTCGGTAAGCGTGGACACCCGCAACTGCGCCTTGCCCTGCGGCAGGGCCGGGGCAGGGGCACCGTCCAGCACGGTCACCGTCAATCCCTGCTCTGCCAGCAGCACCGCCAGCAACCCACCGGTCATGCCACCGCCAACGATGAGGATGTGTTGTTCGTTACTGCCAGTCATATACTTCACCCAAAGGACGGAAATGCCCTCTCCACCGTCAGTACTATTCAACCAGCCGCGAACGTTTAAAGTGTAAAGTTCAAACGCGAGACGGGTTTGGCGCCACGCTGAACGGAAGGTGTTTCGCGCTGAACGCGGGTTCGGACTTCGGGTACCGGGAACCCCTTGCACGCGCTTTTCAACTTTAAACTTTGAACTTTCAGCTGCTCTTAAAGCCCCATGGCCCGTTTCGCAAAACCACTACGCAGCCCGGGCAGAATATCCATGGCCACCAACCCCAACTGGCGACTGTGCGCAAACAGCGGTTGCTGCACCCGGAACAGTTCCGGTACCCAGCGGGATGCCTGACTGATCAGGGCCTGATCCTTTTCCCGTTTTTGTGCGTAGGCCTGCAGGGTCGCCAGGCTACCGGGGTCGGCATTGCCGCCTACGGTCTGCGCCAGCGCCAGCAGATCCCGCACCGCC
>NZ_LWFX01000469.1:0-718 GCF_001635175.1 Alcanivorax sp. HI0083
CTTCGCGGGTTGGAGACTCTTGGTGAGGAGTGGCGCGATACCAACCCTTACCGTGAAGATCATCCGCAGCATGAATTGGCTGTGGATATTGGCAGCTCTGCGTATAACCAGAACTGTGCAGCTTGTCATGGCCTGGAAGCCAAGTCGGGAGGTATAGCGCCTGATCTGCGAGAGCTGGAAAACGGTGATTACGGTGACGAATGGTACAAAGAACGGGTTGTAAATGGAGCTGTGCGCAATGGTCGCGTTCTGATGCCGAAAATGGCCGATTATCTCAGTCAGGAAGCTTTGTGGGCTATCCGAACCTGGCTTGAGACGGTCAGCATGGAAACAATGGGACAGTAAAATGCGATCTGTAATGGTGTTTCCCGGGCTATTGTTCCTTCTACTTATCAGTATAAGTTCAGCGCAAGAGAACAATACTCGTCAAGATAAGGATCCTCTTGATTCATTCATGTGGGAGCTATATCAGGATCGTTATCTGTCCAACGCACCAGTACATTTTGACTCGAGAGTGAAAATAACCGCCCCTGATTTTGCCGAAGACTCAGGGCAGGTTCCGGTAGAAATAGATGCCAGTCATCTTAATGGCAAGTTTGATAAAATGCTGCTTTGGGTTGAGCTCAATCCTATACCTATGGTTTTTGAATACAACCCCGGTACACAAGGGCTGGCAAAAGTAGGGTTGAATATCCGCCTGGAGCAAGGCTCTCCTGTC
>NZ_LWFX01000470.1:0-825 GCF_001635175.1 Alcanivorax sp. HI0083
ATCAGCGCGGCGAGCAGCATCGCGATGAAATGACCCCGGACGGTTTTTTGAGTAACCATGCCGGCGGCGTGCTGGGTGGCATCAGCTCCGGGCAGACCGTTCGCGTGGCCATGGCGCTCAAGCCTACTTCCAGCATTCTGATTCCCGGCAAGAGCATCGGACTGGACGGTGAAGCTGCCGAGGTGGTGACCAAGGGGCGCCATGATCCTTGTGTCGGGGTCCGTGCTACGCCCATTGCCGAAGCCATGCTGGCTATCGTGCTGATGGATCATTATCTGCGCCACCGTGGCCAGAACGGGGATGTGGTGCCGCCGTTCGCACCGATTCCGGGCTGAGACAGCGCCAGACGCTGGAGGCTTGAGGCCAGACAAAGAAAACGAAAAGACGCTTTAGGCGAAGAAAGGCGGTTTTATGCTGATTAGCGTCAGGCGTCAGGCGTCACCCCAGTCAAGCGCAAGGTTCCTCTTTCATGCCCTATTATTGGCGCCTTTCCGGCTTCTACTTTTTTTACTTCGGTCTGCTTGGCACGTTGGTGCCGTACTGGTCTCTGTACCTGAAAGACCTGGGCTTCAGTGCGGCTGCCATCGGCGCTCTGATGGCCATTCCCCAGCTCACCAAAATCGGCGCTCCAAATCTGTGGGGCTGGCTGGCTGATCGTAGCGGCCAGCGCCTGCGTATCATTCGTGCCGGCAACCTGCTGGCGGCCATCGTATTCCTGCCCGTGTTCTGGGTGGATACGTTTTGGTCCATGGCCGCGCTGTTGGTGTCTTTCAGCTTCTTCTGGAACGCGGTACTGGCACAGTTCGAAGTGCTCACTCTGCAATC
>NZ_LWFX01000471.1:0-611 GCF_001635175.1 Alcanivorax sp. HI0083
GCAACAGGCGCGTGGGAGTCCAGCCGCCACCACCTTGCGCCAGCCCAAATACCAGCAAGGTGGACAACAGGGCGCCGGCAAACGCTGAACCGGACACCAGCGCCAGCCCACCAGCAACCAGCATGGCCCCCAGCGCACCAACGGCCGCACCACCGGAAATACCCAACACATAGGGATCCGCCAGCGGATTGCGCAACAGTACCTGCATCAGGGCACCGGCCAACGCCAACAACCCCCCGGTAGAAAAGGCTGCCAACGCACGGGGCATCCGCAGCGACACAATCAGCTCCCGGTACAGTTCACTGCCGCCGCCGGTGGCTACCGCCCACAGGTCCTGCAGCGAAATCGACACACTGCCCACCGCCACCGACAGCAATAACGCCAACAGCCCAAGACTGGCCAGTCCCAACAGGGCGGGAATTGCCCGCTGCTTACTGACGGGCACGGGCAGAGTCCAGATGCCGACACAAGGTACGGGCACCGGTCAGCATTTGCGGCGTGGGCCGCTGCAATGTGGAGGGCGCGACAAAAAACAGATTGTCGTTTTTCACCGCTTGCAAGGTGGCAAATTGCCGCCAGGGGTCCAGCCAACCGGGATTATCTTCGCCCAT
>NZ_LWFX01000472.1:0-849 GCF_001635175.1 Alcanivorax sp. HI0083
CAGTATCGATTTCTCCACGACCTCGTTTGTGAAAGAAGTGGCCCGTGCCCGGACCTTTGGCTTTATGCGCGATATCGAGTTCCTGCGCAGCCAGAACCTGGCCCTGGGTGGCAGCGTGGATAACGCCATCGTGGTGGACGAGTATCGTATCCTCAACGAAGATGGCCTGCGTTATGACGACGAGTTCGTCAAACACAAGATGTTGGACGCCATTGGCGACCTGTATCTGCTGGGTCACAGTCTGATTGGCGAGTTCATCGGCCACAAATCCGGCCATGCACTCAACAATGCGCTGTTGCGGGAAATTCTCCGTCAGGAGGACTCCTACGAGGTGGTGACGTTCGAAGATGCCACCAATGCGCCTGTGTCCTATATGCGCCCTGTTCTGGCAGCAGAATAAGTGGCGGCAAAGTAGTAAAGAAAGAGGTTGGCCGCTTCGGGTCAGTATGATCCGGAAGGTGGCTGACTCTGGCCGAAGCGATTCGGCTGTACGTCGAAGCCCTGTTGGCCACCTGGCTGTCTCCCGCAGTCAGGTGGTTTTTCGTTTCAAGGGCGGAGAGATGGACGGTTAGTGTTCCTCAATCGGGCTCACCGCGGCTTGCCAGCCGCTGCAATGACGCTTTTAGCGCGTCATCCTCTATGGCTTCGGCCACAGCTTCGATGTGTCGAGCGCTTTCTCGGGCCAAATGCGGCCCCGCCGGCTTGCTGGCATGGTTATTGCTCGACATGGGTTGGCGTTTGCCGCCTACCACGATCTTGATTTGTTGCCCGGGCATGGCCTGTTGCAATTTCGGCAGATGAAAACGTAGTAGTTGCGCGGTGGCACTGGTTTCCGCGATGGCCAGCCAG
>NZ_LWFX01000473.1:0-7433 GCF_001635175.1 Alcanivorax sp. HI0083
GGGGTTTCTTCGAGCACCTTCTGGTGGCGACGCTGGGCAGAGCAATCCCGTTCGCCCAGGGTGATAGCGTTGCCTTGGCCATCGCCGAAAACCTGCACTTCGATATGGCGAGCACGGGCGATATATTTTTCGATGAAGACGCCGTCGTTGGAAAAATTATTGGCACTTAGGCGCCGAACCGTATCCCAGGCTTTGTCCAGGCTGGCCGCGTTTTCGCAGACCTGCATGCCGATGCCGCCACCGCCGGCGGTACTCTTCAACATGATCGGGTAGCCGATGCTGTCGGCGGCGTTTAGCGCGGCGTCTTTATCGGTGAGCAGTGGGGTGCCAGAAAGTAACGGGACACCGGTATCTGCCGCCAGGGCGCGGGCGGTATGTTTCAGCCCGAAGGTGTTCATCTGTTCCGGTGTGGGCCCGATAAAGGCAATTCCGCGCGCTTCGCAACCTTTGACAAAATCCGGGTTTTCACTAAGAAAACCGTAGCCGGGGTGCACCGCATCCACGTTGTGCTCTTCCATCAAGGCGAACAGGGCATCCTGATTCAGGTAGGTATCCCGGGCGCTGCCGTCGCCAAGACAGTAGCTTTCATCGGCCTGGGTGATGTGCAGGGAGTCCCGGTCGGCTTCGGCGAAAACGGCCACGGCGGTGATGCCCATTTTCTTCAGGGTACGGATAACACGAGTGGCAATGGCTCCGCGGTTGGCAATCAGCACTTTGTTGAACATGAGAGTGTCTCTTGGCGGTAGCGGGCCGTCCCGCTATGAATTCTTGCGCTGTATCCGGGTCGTCCCGGCAGGCGCGATCAATCGTTCCAGATCAGTACTTCAATTGGTGTCGGGTTGTAGCCGTTGCAGGGGTTGTTCAGTTGCGGGCAGTTGGAAATCAGGATGACCACATCCATGCAGGCGGTCAGCTCCACATATTTTCCTGGTGCGGAAATGCCGTCCTCGAAGGTGAGGCCGCCGTCGGCGGTGACCGGCACATTCATGAAGAAGTTGATGTTATGGGTGATGTCACGTTTGCCCAGAGAAAATTCCGGATGCTGGTTAACGGCGAGCATCCAGCTGTCACGGCAGGCATGCATGCAGCGCTTTTCCAGATCGTAACGCACGGTATTGCTTTCCGTAGCACAGGCGCCCCCCAGGGTGTCGTGACGACCGCAGGTGTCGGCCACGATTTTCAGCAGCGGGTTTATCCGGTTGGACATCAGCGTGGTGCCGGCGGTGAGGTAGACATTGCCCTGTTCGCGGATGGTGTCCATGGCGCTGTAGCGTTCTCCTGGGTCAGCGGCGCTGTAGAACAGGGTGTCGGCGGCCTGGTTGCCTTGCAGATCCAGCAAACGCACGGTCTGGCCCTGCTTCACGGTATGAATGAAGTAATCACCTGCCGCCACCACTTCGCGAAAACTGGCCTGGTTCGGTTCACGTTGGCTTTCTTTGATCATGTGTTTTCCCTTGTTGCGTGATGCTTGTTACGTGCGGCGGGCCTTACATGCCCAGGTGATAAAGTCGGTTGTTCTCGAAGGCGCGGGTATTTTCCGGACGAAAATTCTTGCAGTAATCATCGTCGGACACCGGTGGTGCTTTGAACATTTCGATACCTACCGGCTTCATCGGGTAATCCTTCGCAGGATTGAGCGGATGGGGGCAGCTGTTCAGGATGACCAGGGTGTCCATTTCAAAACGCAGGGTGAGACTGGCCCCGGCTTTGGCCGCAGATGAATCGAATATCAGGTTGCCGTCTTTATCGGTGGCGACTTTGGAAAAAAGATTCAAATTGGCGGCCATGTCCCGTTCGGTGAGGCCGTATTTCGCCAGCTCCGTAAGGAAGCTGTGTTCGCCGCTCAGGGTCCACTGGTTGTGATGGTCCTGATAGGTTCTTACCGGATATTTTTCCTGTAGTTTTTTTTCGCTGAGTGTTCCGCACACGGACTCATGCCAGCCGAAGTCGTCTTCCACAATGGACGCAAATACCCGGCCCATGTCGGAATACAGGCAGTTGCCCCGGGTCAGTTTGAAGGTGTGTTGGCCTTTCAGGGTGTCGGGGGCGTTGTAGCGTTCCAGCAGGTCTTCCGGGTTGTACATCAACAGGCCCAGGTTGGCGCCGCCTTCCAAATCTGTAAAACGCAGTTGCATGCCCCGGCGTACCCGCAGCGACCAGTGGGCACTGCCGGGCAAGGTGGTTTGGTAGAGAGGCTCGTCATGGAGAGAATTCGTCGTCATGGTGATCACCTTAAAAGCTGTCGATGGCGCGGCTGGTGTTGTCCACGCTTTCGTTAATGGAGGTGAGGGTGCCGGTCTGGCAGTCGCCCACAGGCAGGTCATAGGTCACGCGGGCGCCATAGGCTCCGGGGGCTTGCGGGTCCAGGCGGGGCTTGTCGAATACCCACAGGCGGGTGCCCAGATAGAAGCCTTCGTTGATGTCATGGGTGATCATGAACACGGTGAGCTTTTGTTCTTTCCACAGGGACAGCACCAGCTTGTGCATGTCGGCACGGATGCCCGGGTCCAGAGCGCCGAAAGGCTCGTCCAATAGCAGGATGCGGGGTTTTTTGATCAGTGCCTGGGCGATGGCCAGGCGTTGTTGCATGCCGCCGGACAGTTCGTGGGGGTACTTGTCAGCGGCGTGGCTGAGGCCGACGCTGTCGAGCATTTCCAGTGCCTGCTTTTTCAGTTGCCTGTGGCGCTTTCCAAAACTGAAACCCAGCCAGCGGTTATGTTGCAGTTCGCCGCCGAGCATGACGTTTTCCACCGCAGTGAGGTGGCTGAGTACGGAGTAACGCTGGAACACGACGCCACGGCTTTCATCCGGTTCGGCTGGCAGAGGTTTGCCATCCAGCAATAGCGAACCACGGGTGGTTTGTTCGGTGCCCAACAGCAACTTCAGAAAAGTGGTCTTGCCGCAGCCGGAGGCGCCGACGATGGTGATAAATTCGCCTTCTTCCACCGTGGTATTGAGACGCTCCAGCACAACCTGGTCGCCGTACTCTTTCCACAGGTTCTTCATTTCGATAATCGCCATTATCCCTGCCCTCCCTGAAAGCCCTGCTGGTGGAACCAGGGGTAGCGCCAGTGGGAATAGCGGTTGAGCAGAAAATCGATAGCGAACGCCAGCAGGGTGATCCACACCACGTAGGGAAGAATCACATCCATGGCCAGGTAGCGGCGTACCAGGAAGATCCGGTAGNCCAGCCCTTCCGTGGCGGCGATGGCTTCGGCGGCAATCAGAAACAGCCAGGCCGGGCCCAGTGACAGACGCACGGCGCTGATCAGCCGTGGCATCAGTTGTGGCCACACCAGGCGAGTAATGATTTGCCAGGTGTTGGCGCCCAGCGTCTGCATCTTGATGATTTGTTCGCTGGGAATTTCCAGTGCCCGCTGTTGCAGGTCGCGGATTAAAAACGGTGTGATGCCGATGATGATCAGCATCACTTTGGCCAGTTCGCCCAATCCGAAAATAATGAACAGCACGGGCAGAATCGCCATGGGAGGAACCAGGGATAACCCGGTGACCAGTGGCGACAGGGTGGAACGAATATAGGGAATGGTGCCGTTGCCAATGCCGACAACCAAAGCTGCCAGGGCACTAATGGCTACGCCGATGCCAAGCCGTTGCAAGCTGGCCAGGGTGTCGGCCCAGAGCAGGTAGTCGCCGCTGCGTTTGCTGGGTTCAAACCCCATGCGCTGGATGGCGTCCACAAAGCTGTTGAGCGGGGGCAGCAATTTGTCGTTGGGGTTGTCTGCCAGCCGTGCATCAGAGGCAAGCATGTAGAGCACCAGCAGTAAGGCGAAGGGCAGCAGCCCCAGTGCCCAGCGGCCCACATTTCCCGGCTGGCGATTAATCAGTTTCTTCATGGCAGTTCCCGGTGATTGATGTCGCGCTCAGGCCTCACGCAACACGCGGCATTTATGATGCGTGCCGCGTGCCGCGTGCCGCGTGAGGCGTGCTGCGGGCAGGGGCTACAATTTCCCTTCAGCCGCCATGGCCATGTAATCCGGGATGAAGCGCAGCTGCACATTGCTGTCGCTGCCATAGATGCCGGCCGGGGTTTCGATACCGACAAAGCCGGCATCCGGTGCGCCCTCACCGAGCAAGCCGTGCTGGAAAGAAAACTCCGCCACTTTCTGCATGGTGTCTTTCAGCTCAGCACTGTTAACGAAGGCAACGGCTTCGCTGGGCTGGTAGAACATGCGGGTGGAGACCAATTGCGCTTCGTAGCCGGCCAGGTCGGTGCCGGAGGCTTTGCCCATGAAAGTGCGGGCCGCTTTGCCGGCATCATCGTCCGCAGACATGGTCGCCATGATTTCGTACCAGGCACCGGTGAGGGCTTTGCCGAAATCCGGGTTGGCGTTGAGGGTCTCCGTGTTAACGACCATCAGGTCGATGATCTCGCCAGGAATTTCCGAGGAGTCGAACACCTTGTGGCTGTTCGGCATGCGGGTGATTTCGCTGAGCAACGGATTCCAGGTGGCCACGGCAGTGACGTCATCACTGGTGTAGGCAGACACCAGGTCGGCGTCGGAGGTGTTCACCACGGTCAGGTCTCTTTCGCTCAGCCCCACGGTTTCCAGTGCCCGGGCCAGCATGTAGTGAGAAACAGACAATTCCACCAGGTTCACGTCCTGGCTCTTGATGTCAGCCAGCGTGTCAGCGCCTTTCAGCACAACGCCGTCATTGCCGTTGGAAAAATCGCCGACGATAAGGGCTGTGGAATCCACGCCGCCGGCGGCGGGAATGGTCAGGGCGTCCATGTTGGTCATGGCACAACCGTCGTAGGCGCCGGCGGTGTACTGGTTGATGGATTCCACGTAGTCGTTGATCTGCACCACGTCGATGTCGATGTCGTACTTGTCGGCCCATTTATCCACGATTTTCTGCTGGGCGCCGTAATCCCACGGCATCCAGCCCACATAGATGGACCAGCATATGCTGAAGGAATCTTTAGCCAGCGCGGTGACCGGCGTGAGTGAGGTGAACAGGGCAAGCGCTGCAACGGCAGCGGTCTTTCGTACGGAACGGGTCATGGTGGAGCTCCTTGGCTACGGACGATGAGGAATCCAATGACAAGGTTGTCATCGTGTCCTCCCGGGCTTTTGTCCCGCCGTGTAACCCCCTGCGGATAGACGTTGTCGCGGGTCTATCGGCGCCAAGAAGGTCGACTGCTCTCGGACCAGGCATCGGCTGCTGACGCAGTCGACCGGAACCCTAGCGGTCTATTGGTGCACATTGTGTTGAGTCGGGAGCCTCTGAAAGACCTTGCATGCAAGGCGTCATTTAGAGGCTCCCTAATGGCAACAAGGCCATTCGATTCCTCTTGCGTAACAAAGCAAAGGGAGTGCCAAGATGGGCCTGGCGAGGAGGGGAAAAGGCGTGCGCCCGCGCGAGCCGTGGGCTGAGGCGAAAGCGGGAGAAAGAAAAGGGGGGTAGTGTGTGTGAGGAGGATGACCATGCCGGCACCTGAATGGGTGCCGGTATGGTGCGTGGTGCGCGGTGATGCGCAATTCTGGTGCGGGTGATTATTCCTCGTGTTCCAGGAAGTCGACCAGTGCTTGCCAGCTTACCTGGTCCGCATGGGCGCTGTAGGCCAGCGGCATTTCAAAGCGTTTGCCGGCGGCATCTGCCCCCGGGTTGGTGAAGCTGTGTTTCACGCCGGGAAAGCTGAGTAGCTGGAAATCTGCGCCAGCGGTGGTCATCTCGCTGACAAAACCGCTGACCTGTTCTGCGGGTACCATGGGGTCCGCCTGGCCGGTGGCGACCAGCACGCGGGCCTTGATGTCGCCGGCCTTGGCCGGGTTCTCTGTGCCCAGGCTACCGTGGAAGCTGGCTACCCCGGCCAGGTCGGTCCCCCGACGGGCCTGTTCCAGCACCACCGCCCCGCCAAAACAGTAGCCAATGGCGAACAGGCGGCCCGGCGCTACCTGCTGCTGTTTGAGCATCATGGTGCGGGCGGCCTGGAAGCGGGCGTTCATGGCTTGCGGGTCGGCCAGGGCGGTTTCCATGAAGCTTTTGGCGTCTTTGGGGTGGGTGGCGACTTCGCCGGTGCCGTACATGTCCACGGCCAGTGCGGTGTAACCCGCTTCAGCCAGCATGCGGGCGCGGTTACGGGCATAGTCGTTCAGGCCCCACCACTCGTGCACCACGATCACCCCGGGGCCAGGGTCTTTCTGGTCATCGTTAAGGTACATGATGCCTTTGCCCAGGCCGTCCGGCAGGGTGACTTCGGTTTCAATAATATCGGCGGAGCTGGTCTGGCCAGCGACAATCAGGGATACCAGCAGGAAAAACCGTTTCATAGACCTGTCCTTGGATGTGCCATAAGGGTGCCATAAGGCGGGTTATTTATTCTGCCAGACCCAGCGTAGTGGTTCGCCGAAGTCGTCATAAACCAGTTTGCGCTGCGGTCGGGCATTCAAGCGTTGCCGGCGGGGCTTGTGCTTGCGTGCATCAATAGTGGCTGCTACCTGGCTCAGGTCAGTGCGTTGCGCCTGACGTGGGCCATTGAACAGCACCGTCTGGTGGCCTTTGCCGGAGACTGCATCGGCGCCACTCACCCCGTTTGGCACTTCACTAATGGACCCGCCTTCGGAGAGAAAGCGTTCCATGTCGCGTTCCAGGCGATACCGTTGTTGTTCCTTGCTGTTACGAACTTTCACGGGACTCATCGGGGCTGATGGGTTGATCGATCACAATAGCAGGCTCATATGAACGCTGCCACCACGGTGGCTAGTCCGTCTGGCCTTGAGAGCCGGGCAGCGCTTGCCGGATGGCCGCTTCCAGCTTGCCGCCCAGAGGCTTTTCCGCCGCGGGGAAATGGATGATGCCGTCGCCGCTGGCGGGTACCAGGTATTTGTTGAAGTTCCACCCGGGCTCGCCGGCCGCCTGGTTCAACGCCTGGAACACCGGGTTGGCGGCATCGCCCTTGACCTGACTGGTGGCAGCCATGGGGAAGCTGACGCCGTAGTTCACATAGCAGACGCTGGCGGTATCGGCCTCATCGTCCAGTTCCTGGCGGAAGTCGTCGGAGGGGAAGCCGATGATGACCAGGCCTTGTTCACGGTAAGTCTGGTATAGCGCTTCCAGGCCCTTGAACTGTGGGGTGTAGCCGCACTGGCTGGCCGTATTGACGACCAGTGTCAGTTTGCCCGCTGTAAGGGCGCACAAATCCAGCTCGCTGCTGGCGTGCAGCTTGCGCACGGAGGCATCCAGCGCCGGGGCGCAGGCTGAGTCGGCGCCTGCCAGCGGGGGGGTAAGCAAGGGAGCCAGCAGGGCAAGCGTGGTAAGGGCATGGCGCAGGGGGCAGGGCATGCAGGGTGTCCTTTGTTTACGTCAGCGGGATTGCCGGAACGTTCGATATTGAGAGTATCGCGAAGACCGGTCAAGGCAACGCGAAGGGTCGCTCCCGGCCTTGATGGGGTTTCCTGTTCGCCGCATCA
>NZ_LWFX01000474.1:0-654 GCF_001635175.1 Alcanivorax sp. HI0083
TTGAATTCCACATGGCCGGCTTCCAGAAACACCCGGTTGAGCAATTCCTTGTCGCGCACCAACGCGTTGATTACCAGATCCTTAAGGTCAAACACCCGGGTAATATTGCTTTTGATGTCCTCCATGATCTGCTCGACCATGTGCGGCGCTTCGTTCTGGATCCGCTGGATAATCAGCCGCTTCACCGATTCCGGTGCCGCTTCCCACAGGCCCGGCTGGTATTCCGCCGCCACTTCCCGGGTGATGTCTTCCACCGACTGAATCAGCGGATCACGAATTTCCTCCGCTACCCGGTGGGGGTCCAGCTTGTTGAACACATCCTCCGGTTTCAGCAACCGTTCCATCATCAAATCGCAGGCGATGCTGGCCATGGTGGCCGCCTTGCTCGGTACGATGCCCTGCCACCCGAAGAAAGGGCGCCAGCCGACGAATGTCAGTGGTTTGAACATCATCTTGATGGCCACCACCTTGGTGCCATAACCAATGGCCGCTGCCACAAACGGCATGGACAGGTAGAGAATCCAGTTGGCTTGCAGGTCAGCCAGTATCAAATTCAAATCGGTAATCACGGGCTACTCCTCAACGTCCGTAGGGGTGGTCATTAACGCCCACAATTGACGGCCCAGCGGACTGATCCGCAGGGTTTCCCGGCGC
>NZ_LWFX01000475.1:0-1100 GCF_001635175.1 Alcanivorax sp. HI0083
GGTCTGGAGGCCCTGCTGGTGGTGGCAGCCCTGTTGACGTTTACTCGCAAGGCCAACGCGGTGAAGGCGACCCGTCATATTCACTATGGCTGGATCACTGCGTTAGTGGCCGGCGGCCTGACCTGGTACGTGGCCAACACGCTGATTACCTTCAGTGGCGCATCGCGGGAAATGACCGAGGGTTTTGCCGGTGTGGTGGCCGCGCTGATTCTGTTTTACGTGGGCTTCTGGATGCACAGCAACAGCAATAGCCAGAAGTGGATGGGCTACATCAAGAGCAAGGTGGACAATGCCCTGGGCGAGGGCACCATCTGGGTCTTGGCCTTCGTGTCCTTCATTTCCGTGTACCGGGAAATTTTCGAGACCATCCTGTTCTATGAGGCCTTGTTGAGCCAGGTGACGGCGGCGACTCAGCCTTACCTGTTTTACGGTATGGGGGCGGCCATTCTGGCGCTGGCGGTGGTGTGTTTCCTGTTCTTCCGCATTGGCATGCGCTTGCCCCTGAGTCTGTTCTTCCGCGTGACCAGCATTGTGCTGCTGATCCTGTCGGTGATTCTGCTTGGCAACGGCATTGCCGCCCTGCAGGAAGCCGGGCTGATCAGTGCGTTCTACCTGGGCGTGCCCACCATCGAGTGGTTGGGTCTCTACCCGACCGTGCAAGGTGTGGTCGCACAATCAGTGGCGATTATCCTGGCCGTGGTTTTCTGGCTACGTGGGCGTCGCAGCCAGTCGGCCTGAGCACTGAGTTGCTCCGGGTATCGTGTCCCGGATTGAAAGAGCCGCCTGCGGGCGGCTTTTTTGATTGACGTGCCAGCCCGTGGCTACAGTCACCAGTGTGAATCGCGTAGACTTTTCGTTCCGTTAGTTCAGGACATTTCATGCCTCATATCAGCTTTCTTGGCATCGGTCTGATGGGGGCGCCCATGGTGGCGCGACTGCTGGATGCCGGTTTTTCCCTCACCTTGTGGAACCGTACCCCTGACAAGGCACAGCGATTTGCCAGTCGAGCACGCATTGCGGCCAGCCCGGCGCAAGCCGTGGCCGAAGCAGATGTGGTGATCACCATGCTGGAAGACGGTGCGGTGGTGGATCAGGTGCTG
>NZ_LWFX01000476.1:0-739 GCF_001635175.1 Alcanivorax sp. HI0083
TATTCGCCCGTAGCAAGCAGTAATCCAGACAACCCATGTGCGGTTAGTCTGGGTACCTCTTTTATTCATACGGTGGCTCTCAAGGACGGTGCGCCTGCAGCCCTAAATGATGGCGACGTCACCAGCCGTAGTGAGGAGTTGAAGCAGCAGACATTGCCGCCAACCCCGGTGCTGCTTACCAATGAGGAGGGTGAAGTGAAGGTTGTGGTTGGTACGGAGGTTGTCGGGGACGATGATCTTGGCAATATGGGCTTGCGCAAAACCCGCTGGTACCAGATGTCCGAAGATACTGCTGCGCCTGGATCGTAAGGAGGGTGGATATGTATCGAGCAAAGAACAATAGGCTAAATCAGCAGGGGTTTACGCTGATCGAGCTGTTTATTGTGGTTCTGATTATCGGTGTGTTAGCGGCAGTTGCTTACCCAAGCTACACCAGCCATGTTGAATCTACTCGCCAGTCAGCTGTAAAGGCGCAAATCATGGAGCTGGCTGCTGCGATGGAGGCGTTCCGTTCGCGAAATTTTTCGTATAGCGGTGCGGCCTCCGACACAGCGATTACCTCCAGAACTGCGAATGACTTCTATACGGTGTCAGTTACCGTGGATGCGAGTGATGTCCAAAGCTATACAATTGCTGCGGTGCCTGTTGCAGCAAAAAACATGAATGGCACTGAAACATTCATGCTTAATGAGCAAGGCGAGACCTGTATGAAAGTGGCTGCAACTTGCAGTATGGCTAC
>NZ_LWFX01000477.1:0-1000 GCF_001635175.1 Alcanivorax sp. HI0083
CCTGCACCGGGTCATCCAAAATTTCGACCCGACTCAAACGGTGGAGAGCAAGGTGACGATAGTTATCATAACCCTCGAAACGGGCGATCAAATAACGAACAGCGCCTCGATCCACTAAAGCCAAAGGGTGAACGCGTTTGGGGCTTTTCCTGTCCTTGTACCAGATATCCATCTGCCGGTTGCGATAAAGCGCGCCATAGACAGCATCCACAATCCCTGCAGGAACCGATGCTTGCTGCAAGGAGAAGCCCCGAGGCACATAGGCAACCTTGTCTTTCCAGCTACGCCCTCCTGTCGGCTTGTGCTTTTTGAACCAAGCGTCCACCGCATCAAATATAGGAGCGAGCTTCTGCAAGGCATCACGAGGCATCAACGGTTGTAAATAGCGCTCAACCAGAAACCAGGTCGCCGCCATTTTCTCGTCCATGGCGGGGATGGACAAATATTGATCCGAGCAGATGCTCCAGCCATAAGGACGAGCTCTATCGTCACACTCAATCAAGTAACCGAACTGCGATTCCAGCAGTAGGTTTAAATCCCTTTCGACAGTGCGCTTATCACACACATACCCCTCGCTTTGTAGCACCTGCTGAAGTTCTTTGGCTTCCATCCTTCTTGGCGCTACCGGAAGCGCATGCAGCAATGCCAGCAAGCGAAATGACTTGTTATCGACAGCAGCGTCAGCGGCCATACGTTTCTATCCCCTTTCTCATTCTTATTACCCAGTCTCAGCAACCCTGCGACACCTAGTGTCGCGCAACACTTCTAACCTTTAACTCTCTGGCACTCATGCCAAGTCGATAAATCAAAAAGGAGAATGCCATGAAATACCTTCTCACTCTGTTTGCATCAGCCACCCTGCTAACCGCCTGTGCAGGGGAGGAGAAACCCGCACACCTTCTACTCTGCGTAGACAGAGACTGCTATCACGCCGATGGCGGCTATATCGGTGATCAACAAACCGTCGTCAGCAAAATTCAAAAACGCAACGAGAAAGATG
>NZ_LWFX01000478.1:0-845 GCF_001635175.1 Alcanivorax sp. HI0083
TTTTGCTGATCTCTTTGAAGAAAGCCTAAAGGACCTGGACGTTGCCCGTGGCTCCATTATCAAGGGTACCGTTGTATCCATCGATAGCGACTGGGTAACCGTTAACGCAGGCCTGAAATCCGAAGGCATTATTGCCCGTGAAGAATTCCTCAGCGAGGCAGGCGAGCTGGAAATCGTTGAAGGCGACGAAGTCGATGTTGCTGTAGACGCCATCGATGATGGTATGGGCTTCACCCGTCTGTCCCGTGAAAAAGCCAAGCGCGCCGAAGTTTGGGGCGAGCTGGAAAAAGCTTTCGACGAAGACGAGATCGTAAAAGGTATGATTTCCGGCAAGGTGAAGGGTGGCTTCACTGTCGACATCGGCCCGATCCGCGCCTTCCTGCCCGGTTCTCTGGTAGATATCCGTCCGGTTCGCGATGTTGCGCACCTGGAAGGCAAAGAGCTGGACTTCAAGGTCATCAAACTTGATCCCAAGCGTAACAACGTCGTGGTTTCCCGTCGTGCAGTGATGGAAGCAGAGCACAGCGCAGAGCGCGAGCAGCTGCTGGAATCCCTGCAGGAAGGCATGGAAGTCAAGGGTATCGTGAAGAACCTGACCGACTACGGTGCGTTCGTGGACCTGGGCGGTATCGACGGCCTGCTGCACATCACCGATATGGCCTGGAAGCGTATCAAGCATCCGAGCGAGATCGTGGAAGTTGGCCAGGAAATCGACGTCAAGGTACTGAAGTTCGACCGCGAGAAGATGCGTGTTTCCCTGGGTCTGAAGCAGCTGGGCGAAGATCCGTGGCACGATATCGTGGGCAAGTACCCGGAAGGTACCCGCGTGAAAGCCAAGGTAACCA
>NZ_LWFX01000479.1:0-620 GCF_001635175.1 Alcanivorax sp. HI0083
CCCAGGCTCCGGTAGCGCTCACCACCGCAGCAGCCTTGAGCGTGGACAGCTCACCACTGACCCGGTCTTCCACGGTAACAGAGAAGCCCTGTTCACCTTTCCCGCTCTGTTCGGCCTGAACAACACGCGCGTAATTTTGTGCTACCCCGCCATGGCGCGCCCCTTCCAGCAGCGTGCGCATGACCAGGCGGCAATCGTCGGTGAGCGCGTCGGTATAGCACATGGCCCCGGTGAGATCCTGATCCTGCAACCCGGGCACCCGCTTTAACAGCTGTGCCTTGTTCAGGTAACGGTGGTCGCGAATACCGGCCAGGAAATCGTACAGCCACAACACCGCCTTCATGGGCCAGCGCCCGGGGAATACGCCCTTGCGTAACGGGAAAAGATAGGTGGCCCGCTCCACCAGCCCCGGCAACTCATTGAGCAAACGTTCACGTTCCAGCAGTGAGTGGCGTGTCAGGGCAATATCGCCCTGGGCGATGTAGCGTAGGCCGCCGTGCACCATTTTGGAGGAACGACTCGAGGTCCCCCATGCGAAATCGGTTTGCTCCAATAGCAGCACCCGTTGTCCGCGACGGGCCGCCTCCAGCATGACACCGGCACCCGTGATGCCGCCACCG
>NZ_LWFX01000480.1:0-578 GCF_001635175.1 Alcanivorax sp. HI0083
ATAGGAAACCGGGTTTCCTTTAAACGCCAACCACGGCCCGAGGCCGTGGTTGGTATTGCACGCAAGCGGATATTAGCTGGCGCGCGGGCACAGTTCTTCGTCGGAGAAGAAGTAGGCCAGTTCGCGGGCGGCTGACTCGGTGGAGTCAGAACCATGGACCGCGTTTGCATCGATTGTTTCCGCAAAATCTGCACGGATAGTGCCGGCTTCGGCTTCTTTCGGGTTGGTAGCACCCATCAGATCACGGTTTTTGGCAACCGCGTCTTCGCCTTCCAGAACCTGTACAACCACAGGACCGCTGGTCATGAAGCCCACCAGATCCTTGAAGAAAGGACGCTCTTTGTGCTCAGCGTAGAAGCCGCCCGCCTTTTCGTCGCTCAGGTGTACCATTTTCATGGCAACCACGCTCAGGCCAGCCTTCTCGAAACGGGTAACGATTTCGCCGATCACGTTCTTGGCCACGGCATCAGGCTTGATGATAGAGAGTGTGCGCTCAACAGCCATCAGTCAGTTCACTCCAGATTTGCGTTAAATGTGGTCCTCGGCAACAGCAAGGGCTGTCCGGGGCAATGACAGGG
>NZ_LWFX01000481.1:0-816 GCF_001635175.1 Alcanivorax sp. HI0083
GCACTTTGACGATTTCTCGGTGACCGACGCCCTGGGCAATATTTTACCCACCACCAGGATGACGCCGGTGAACCCGGGCAATTGCGCCTGAATCTGCACACCGGGCAACACCAGTATCGCCCCCAGCCCTGCCTGGCCGGCTGTGAATTCCCGCAGTTCGATCACCGCTACAGCGGCCGGCCCAGCCGTTACCTTTCCCTACCATATTCCCCATGGCTTTCATTGGGGCCGGGGTAAGCCGGCAACGGCTCGCGTTCCAGGGCAACATTCTACGGAGACACCAGCGTCAGCGAATGATGCTGTCGCGCAATAGCGCTCGCCACAGGCTTTCCTCGTCACCGGCGGACAGAGTCCACAACCACTGACCCCGGTTATCCAACGCTTCCAGGGCGGTAACCACCTGCCCATCGCCGGGCTTGCGCAGCCGCCACAGGCTGTCCATCTTTGCCATGTCCAGCGACACCAAAGCGCCGTTATGGGCCAGATGGCAATGGCTTCCCTGCCAGCGAGGCGACGACCAGGGCGCGGTCATGCACAGGCGCACCCCCTGATTGCCCACACACAGGGTCGTTACCGTGTCCCGCACAGCCGCTTCTGCCAACACCGCCGGCAATGTTTCCACCCGCACCTGGCAGGCAAAGCTGTCGCGCACTGAGCGGTACAAGACGTCGCGCTGTTGAGCACAGCGCTGCAATAATCCGGCAAATTCTTCGTCGTCCGTGCTGCTCGCCCAGTCACGCTCCAACTGGCTGAGCGAACCGAGCTCACCCGCCACCCCGCGCGGCAACACCGACGGCAGGTTGAGGGTTTGCTGAT
>NZ_LWFX01000482.1:0-784 GCF_001635175.1 Alcanivorax sp. HI0083
GCTTCCGTCAGATCGTGTTCGGGCTTGGTGAACACAGTCTCGGTATCATTCATTTCCACCAGACGACCCAGGTGGAAATAGGCGGTACGGTGCGATACCCGCGCGGCCTGCTGCATGGAGTGAGTCACGATGGCGATGGTATAAGACTCGCTCAGCTCGCTGATCAGCTCTTCGATCTTGGCGGTGGCAATGGGATCCAGCGCGGAACAGGGCTCATCCATCAGCACCACTTCCGGGCTCACCGCAATGGTGCGGGCAATACACAGACGCTGCTGCTGACCGCCGGACAGGCCCGTGCCTGGTGCGTGCAGACGGTCTTTCACTTCTTCCCACAGCCCGGCCTTGCGCAGGCTGGTTTCCACGATTTCGTCCAGGTCATATTTCTTGTTGGCCAGGCCGTGAATACGCGGGCCATAGGCCACGTTGTCATAAATGGATTTCGGGAAGGGGTTGGGCTTCTGGAACACCATGCCCACCCGGGCGCGCAGCTCCACCACATCCAGCTTGGGGTCATACAGATCCTGGCTTTCCAGATGCAGGCTGCCCTTCACCTTACAAATATCGATAGTGTCGTTCATGCGATTGAGACAACGCAGGAACGTGGATTTACCACAACCGGACGGACCGATCAGTGACACCACCTCATTCTTGCCGATATCCAGGCTGACGCCATGGATCGCCTGGTTATCGTCATAGAACACCTCCACATCGCGCAGGCGCATTTTCGGGTCATCCACAAAGGGCGTGCCCACGGTCTGGTCTGGATAGGGGGAGTCTTGTGTCA
>NZ_LWFX01000483.1:0-523 GCF_001635175.1 Alcanivorax sp. HI0083
CAATGGAGGCCGCGGCAAAGGGTTGTTCATCGAAGCGGGTGAATAATTCGTTCAGTGGCGCGCCGAGTTCGCGCTCCAGTTGTCGCCGAATCACATGAAATGGCATGGGGGCGGAGGCATTCTGGAGCACTTTCAGCTGATCGCTGATTTCGGCGGGAAGGATATCCTGCATCTGTGAGGCAATCTGGCCGACTTTCATGACCGCGCCTTTCATTTCGCCCAGCGTTGCGGCCACTTCCTTGCCGATATGTTGCATCAGCTTTTCCCGATCCGCGGCTTTGGACTGATCCGACTGGAACAGCCCCTTGACCTGATGCCCTGCCACGCGGGTGGCGATAGAGGTGGTCATGCCGGTGAGCCGGAACAGTCGGCCGGTAGCAGTAGTCGGGCGTTTTCGGCGACGATCGTCGGCCATGGTAAAACCTCGCGGGTTTTCTTGTTATGTATGCAGTTGCATCAAGGCTAGCGCTATGGGCCGCGTATGCACAAGGTGCAATAGTGCCAGAAGGCAGTTCGGGGAAGG
>NZ_LWFX01000484.1:0-6533 GCF_001635175.1 Alcanivorax sp. HI0083
AGCACAATCAGCGGGCTCAGATCGAACCCGCCCATGGGCGGCAGCATCTTGCGAACCGGCGCCATGATCGGCTCGGTGACCTGCACAATCACCCGGACCACCGGGTTATACGGATCCGGCGCTACCCAGCTGAGAATCACCCGAATCAGCACCGCCCAGAACACATAGTTGAGGATCAGGCTGGCCAGCTCCTGCAGGCTGTAGATCACCAGTTGCCCGCCAATACCCGACGGAAAGCCGCCCACCTGGATGCCGAGGATCAGCACCGCCTTGAGCATGATCAGCACCACCACCAGCACCAGGGACGCCACATCCAGCCCACCGTAACCAGGAATGATCCGGCGTAGAGGCTTGAGCAGCGGATTGGTGGCCTTGAGCACAAACTGGGAGATCGGATTATAAAAATCCGCCCGGGCCAGTTGCAGCACGAAGCGGGTCAGTACGATGAAAATGTAAGCGCTGAAGGCAAAATCCAGCAAAAAAACCAGGGCACCCTGCGGGTTCATGGATCACTCCGTTGCGATGTCTTGACCGGCGTTTAGCCAGAAGCTGGGACAGAGTTTGGGGCAATGGGGGCAAATTTCAAAGGGTGGACAAAAAACAGTAACGAGAAGCGAGTGACGAGTTGCGAAAATCAAGACCACCTTCGGGGTTCGCTTCTCGCAACTCGAAACTCGTCACTCGCCTTTTACCCCGCCAACTCTTCGGACCGCTCCCGGGCAGCGGCGACGGCCGCCTGCACCTGTTCGCGGAAACCCGCTTCTTCGAACACATTCAGCGCGGCAGCGGTGGTGCCACCGGGGCTGGTGACCTGCTGGCGCAGCACATCCGGGCCCACTTCGCTGGTAATGGCCAGCTGAGCGGCGCCCCAGGCGGTTTGCAGCACCATCTGCCGGGCGGTCCCCGCATCCAGCCCCTGGGCCTTGGCTGCTTCGATCAACGATTCCATCAGCAGGAAGAAGTAGGCCGGGCCAGAACCGGACACCGCGGTGACCGCATCCAGTTCTTTCTCTTCGTCGAACCAGAAAGCAATGCCCACAGAGCCCAGGATCTCCCTGGCCATGGCTTTTTGTGCATCGCTCACGTCATCGGCGGCATACAGGCCAGTGGCCCCTGCCTGGACCAGTGAAGGCGTATTGGGCATGCAACGCACAATCGGGGTGCTACCCAACCAGTTGCGCAGGTTGCCTACGGTGACGCCGGCCGCGATGGAGATCACCAGCGGCTGACGCTCAGCAATCAGGTCGCGCAGATCGGTGCACACCTGCTCCATCATCTGCGGCTTTACCGCCAGCACCAGCACGTCGACGCGACTGGCCACGTCGCGGTTTTCCGCGCTCACGTGCACCCTGTGCAGCTGGGCGACTTCGTCCAGGCGCTCTTTGGAGGGATCGCTCATCCAGATACGGGCCGGGCGAATTCCTTTCGCCACCATGCCACCGGCCAGGCTGGTTGCCATGTTGCCGGCGCCGATAAATCCGATTAGTTGTTGTGCCATAACTGCGCAGTCCTTGTTGTCAGGCCTTGGGCGGGCGCGGGCCGAACAGGGCCGTGCCCAGCCGGATCAGGGTGGCCCCTTCTTCAATGGCCACCGCATAGTCCGCGCTCATACCCATGGAGAGCGTATCGAGGGCGGGCATTGTATTGCGCAATTGTGACAGTGTCATGGCGAGCTGTCGGAAGGCGGCACGATTACCGTCATCATTGTCCGCCCGGGGAATCGCCATCAGCCCGCGCAATCGCAGGTTGGGCAAGGCCTCTATCTGTTCCGCCAGCTCGGCCACGCCCGCCAGCGGCACCCCGCTCTTGCTGGCCTCATCATCCACATTCACCTGTATACACACATTCAGCGGTGGCAGATCCGGCCCGCGCTGTTCGCTCAGGCGACGGGCCACCTTGAAGCGATCCACTGAATGGACCCAATCAAAGTGGGCGGCGATATCACGGGTCTTGTTGGACTGAATCGGCCCGATGAAGTGCCACACCAGCCCCCGCCCCTGCAGCGCAACAATCTTGTCCAATGCCTCCTGCAGGTAGTTTTCCCCGAAATGGCGCTGCCCCTGGTCTGCCAGTTGGGCCAGTTCGTCTGCGGTGCGGGTCTTGCTGACCGCCAGAAGCTGCACACTGTGCGGATCGCGGCCTGAGCGCGCGCATAGTGCATTTATTTGCTCATCAATGTGCAGCAGTGGTGATTTGACGTCAGTCATTATTGAACGGCTCAAGAGGTCGGGTTACTTTAGGCATGCGACGAATTTCTGAGTAAGCCGAGATCCGGCTGCCTACATAATAACAAAAGGGTGCTTATGGGCGTCCTTTCCAATACCTGACAACGCAAGTATAAATCATGGATATTACCGAGCTGCTCGCTTTCAGCGCCAAAAACGGCGCCTCTGACCTTCACTTGTCCGCCGGCCTGCCCCCGATGATCCGGGTGGATGGCGACGTGCGCCGCATCAACCTGCCGGCCATGGAGCACAAGGAAGTCCATTCATTGATCTATGACATCATGAATGACAAGCAGCGCAAGGATTTCGAGGAATTCTACGAAACCGATTTCTCCTTCGAGGTACCCGGCGTGGCCCGTTTCCGGGTGAACGCCTTTAACCACAACCGTGGTGCCGGTGCGGTATTCCGGACCATTCCCTCGAAAGTGCTGACCATGGAAGACCTGGGCATGGGCAAGGTGTTCCAGAAGATCTCCGAAATGCCCCGGGGCATTGTGCTGGTCACCGGGCCCACCGGTTCCGGTAAGTCCACCACCCTGGCGGCGATGATCGATTACATCAACGATTCCCGCTACGAGCACATCCTCACCATCGAGGATCCCATCGAATTCGTGCACGAATCGAAAAAGTGCCTGGTCAACCAGCGGGAAGTGCACCGCGACACCCTGGGTTTCTCCGAAGCCCTGCGCTCGGCCCTGCGGGAAGATCCGGACATCATCCTGGTGGGTGAGCTGCGGGATCTGGAAACCATCCGCTTGGCACTGACGGCGGCAGAAACCGGCCACCTGGTGTTCGGCACCCTGCACACCACCTCTGCGGCCAAGACCATTGACCGGGTCATCGACGTATTCCCCGCGGAAGAAAAATCCATGATTCGCTCGATGCTGTCGGAATCCTTGCAGGCGGTGGTATCGCAAACGCTGCTGAAGAAAAACGGCGGCGGCCGGGTGGCAGCCCACGAAATCATGATGGGCACCCCGGCCATCCGGAACCTGATCCGCGAAGACAAGGTGGCGCAGATGTACTCTGCCATCCAGACCGGCGGCGCCCTGGGCATGCAGACCCTCGATCAGTGCCTGCAAGGGCTGGTGCAGAAAGGCCTGATCGCCCGTGACGTGGCCCGCGAAAAAGCCAAGAGCCCGGACTCAATCTAACCCCGAACGCACGGCACCGGTGCCCACTGAGGGCGCCGGCGGAATCAGCACAGGCAGGCCATAAGCATGGAATTCGAAGAGCTTCTCAAATTAATGGTACAGAAAGGCGGGTCAGACCTGTTTATCACCGCCGGCGTCCCCCCGAGCATGAAGGTGAACGGCAAGATCCTGCCGGTGACCAAGAGCGCGCTGACCCCGGACATGACCCGGGACATCGTGTTCGGCGTCATGACCGAACAACAGCGCAAGGAATTCGTCGCCAACCACGAGTGCAACTTTGCCATCTCCGCCCGTGGCGTGGGCCGTTTCCGGGTCTCCGCGTTCTACCAGCGCAACCTGGTGGGCATGGTGCTGCGTCGCATTGAAACCAAGATTCCCAACGTGGACGATCTGCGCCTGCCGCCGGTGATCAAGGAACTGGCCATGACCAAGCGTGGCCTGGTGATTTTCGTGGGCGCCACCGGTACCGGTAAGTCCACCTCGCTGGCGTCCATGATTGGCCACCGCAACAAGAACTCCAAGGGGCATATCATCACCATCGAAGACCCCATCGAATTTATCCACCAGCACCAGGGCTGCATCGTCACCCAGCGTGAGGTGGGCATTGATACCGAGTCCTTCGATGTGGCCCTGAAGAACACCCTGCGCCAGGCGCCGGACGTGATTCTGATCGGTGAGATCCGCACCCCGGAAACCATGGACAAGGCCATCGCCTTCGCGGAAACCGGCCACCTGTGTCTGGCCACCCTGCACGCCAACAACGCCAACCAGGCGCTGGACCGGATCATTCACTTCTTCCCGGCAGACCGCCACGGCCAGCTGTGGATGGACTTGTCCCTGAACCTGAAAGGCATCGTCGCCCAGCAATTGATCCCCACCCCGGACGGCAAGGGCCGCCGCGCGGCCATCGAAGTGCTGCTGGGCACGCCGTTGGTCCAGGACCATATCCGCAAGGGCGAAGTGCACCAGCTCAAGGCGCTGATGAGCAAATCCCGCGAGCAGGGCATGCAGACCTTCGACCAGGCCCTCTACGACCTGTATTCCGCCGGTGAAATCACCTACGAAGACGCCATGCTCCACGCGGACTCCCCCAACGACCTGCGCCTGATGATCAAACTGGGCAACGAAACCGACGCCTCCAGCCTGGACGTGGCCACACGAGGACTGAGCATCGAGGATACGGAGTAGGAGACGCTGCAGGCGGCACGCTTCACGCAACAACGCGGATGAAGCCACCTGCGCCCTGAAAAAAAGAGGCCGCGCCCATCCACCGGGCGCGGCTTACTCATTTCAGAGAAACGCCCGCGTTGCCGCTTTGCGCTTACTACTGAATCCCGCGATAACAAGGACGCTTTTTACTTTACCAACGGAGGGGGAAACCCATGCAACAAGAAAAGGAAACACACCTGACACCCATCGGCTACCTGCTATGGTTTTTTGGCGGCCTGTTTGGTTATCACCGGTTTTACTATGGTCGTCAGCTCACCGGCTTGCTGTGGATGTTTACCCTGGGCGTCTTTTTCATCGGCTGGGTCGTGGACGCCTTCTTGATCCCCAGCATGAATCAGGATGCCAATAATCAGTTCAAAAGCGGCGACACCGACTACAGCGTAGCCTGGGTATTGATGCTGTTTCTGGGCGTATTTGGCGCACACCGTTTCTACATGGGCAAGATGGGCACGGGCATTCTCTACCTGCTGACCTTCGGCCTACTGGGTTTCGGCGTACTCTACGACCTGTTCACGCTTAATGGCCAGGTTTCCGAGCGCAATGGCGAAGCGGCCCGGGCCGAGCCCGTTCCTGCCTAAAAAAACAAGCCACAAGCGGCAACGCGAACTGGCTCCTTTCTAAATGAAACAGGCCGCACCCATCCTTTGAGCGCGGCCTGTTTCATTCTAGCTTCTAGCTTCTAGCTTCTAGCTTCTAGCTTCTAGCTTCTAGCTTCTAGCTTTCAGGAGGATGGTTCACTTCCGGGATCATGCAAGCCTGAACGAATAGCGACGGTTTTTCTTCGCTGGAAGCTCATTGCTCGCAGCTGATCAATAATGCGGCGGCGGGGCGTCTTCGACCTGGGTGGCCTCGAACGCCTCTGACAAATCCATCAGCCGGTCGGCCATCTTCCGGCAGGTTTTTTCCAGCGCATCGATTTGGCGCTGCTGGTCACAGACCACCTTGTTCAGTGACTCCACCAGATCCTCCTGGTAGGCCAGCTTGGTTTCGATATCAAGAAAACGCTCGTCACTCATTGGATCTGCTCTACGGTATAGCTCTTGTGGGAAGCGATGCTCGCATCGCGAACGGACTGCACCATTGTACTTGCCTGCCCGGAATATTGCCGCTATGGTTTGCCCGTCTTGGGGGAGTAGTCGCTCGATCGCTTTTACGCAAAGCCCCTTGGCGGTCATCAACATAGTTGCGCCTCATGCGCATGGTGGCTGCGTCCGCATCCGGGGAGCCTTGACTCCCCCAGGATTGACGAGACCTGAGACATCGCAGGCATTCCGCAGGGGCGGGATTGGCCGGTGATGTCTCTTGTCGTGCAATCCCGCCCCACTGGAACTGTTCATGGAAGCCCTGCTCAGCTCGTTTCTGCTGGTTGCCCTTGGTGAAATTGGCGACAAGACCCAGCTGCTGTCCCTCGCGCTGATTCTCAAATTCCGCAAACCCTGGCCTATCCTCGCCGGCGTGGTCATCGCCACCCTGCTCAACCACGGCGCCTCCGTCTGGTTTGGCGACTGGCTGGCCGATGCCATCCCGATGGAATGGCTGCGCTGGATTCTCGGCATCAGCTTTATCGGCCTGGGCCTGTGGATGTTGATTCCAGACGGCGATGAAGACGTGGATGACAACCCGCGCTTCGGCCCCTTTCTTACCGCGCTGGTGCTGTTCTTTATTGCCGAGATTGGCGACAAGACCCAGCTGGCCACTATCGCCCTGGCCGTTCAGTTCAAGGACCAGTTCTGGCCGGTACTGAGTGGCTCCACCCTGGGCATGGTGGCCGCCAACCTGCCGGTGATCTGGCTGGCGCACCAGTTCGGCAGCAAACAATTCGAGACCTGGGCCCACCGCATCAGCGCGGCGCTGTTTGTCGGTTTCGGGGTCTGGGCGCTGGTGTAGGAACAACTGACGCCTGACGCCTGACGCCTGACGCCTG
>NZ_LWFX01000485.1:0-458 GCF_001635175.1 Alcanivorax sp. HI0083
GGTTTATCTGGCGATCAAACGTCGCATCCAGCCCGGTGACAAGATGGCCGGCCGTCACGGTAACAAGGGTGTGATCTCCGTGATCATGCCGGAAGAAGATATGCCGTATGACGAGAACGGTGTGCCGGTGGATGTGGTGTTGAACCCGCTGGGTGTACCGTCGCGTATGAACGTGGGGCAGATTCTGGAGACCCACCTGGGGTGGGCGGCGAAAGGTCTTGGTGAGCGTATCGGCGAAATGCTGGCCGAGCAGAAGAAGATTGCGGATATTCGTGTCTTCCTCGACAAGATCTACAACAAGGCCGGTGCCGGTGGTACTCCGGAAGACCTGGACAGCTTCAGCGATGATGAGATCATTGATCTGGCCAAGAATCTGGTAGGCGGCGTGCCTATGGCCACTGCGGTATTCGACGGTGCCAAAGAGTTCGAGATCAAGGAACTGCTGGAACTGGCAGGCC
>NZ_LWFX01000486.1:0-657 GCF_001635175.1 Alcanivorax sp. HI0083
CCATCCCAGCTTCTTCATCAGCGGCTTGGCGAACTCGTAGAACGTGTCGGAAAGAATGAGCAGCTGGAAGTTCTCACGGGCCCACTCAACGAATTCCTTGGCTCCGTCCATCGGGTCCAGGGTATCGATGACCGCCTGAATGTCGGGCAGGCCGTAGCCATGCTCATCCAGGATTTTCAGGCGCATGCGCATGAGTTCGTCGTAGTCCGGAATATCCCGGGTGGTGGCACGCAGTTCATCGATGCCGGTTTTTTCAGCGAAGTTGATCCAGATTTCAGGGATCAGCACCCCTTCCAGGTCCAGGCACAACAATTCCACGGTGTTTCCCCTTTGGGTTGATAAGGCGCGCACAATGTAGCGGCGCCCCGGGGGCTTTGCAACGGTGACACGCCATGGAAGGGGATGTTTGCAGGCGAACGCGGTGCAAGGGGTTGCCTGTAGGAGCGTGCTAGCACGCGGACCTCGAGCGTTGGCGCGCCGGGCTTTTCGCGGGTAGGCACGCTCCCACAATGGGAATGGGTAACCTGATAATTAGCGGATGGGCAGGTCGATACCCTCAAACAAGGCCTCTCTTTCCTCCCGGTTCGGGGCCTTGATGGCGGCTTCTACCAGCTCCCGGCTCAGATGGGGGGCGAACGCCTCCAGAAAGTCATACAT
>NZ_LWFX01000487.1:0-580 GCF_001635175.1 Alcanivorax sp. HI0083
ACAACTGCGTACGGATCGCTACACCCTGCAATCCATTTTCGATGGCGACATTCCCACCCCGCACCAGATCAACACCTTGCTCGGGCGCCCCCTGAACCAGCGGCCGCTACTGCCCCTGATCGACCCGCAGCCGCTGTCCGTGGTCGACAGCAAATGCCCGGCCCTGCAGAACGATATCGACACCCTGACTCAACAGATCAACACCCTGGAGCAATCGCTCTACACCTTGCGACAAGCGTTTTTCGGCCTCAATTTCCCCCAGCGCCAGGCCTTCCTGAATCTGGCAACGCACCATGCAAAACTGCAGGCGCTGTCCGACACCCCGGAGACGGACCCTTCCATTCGCCAGGCGAGCCAGGTACTACAACAGCACATCCAACAAGTGTGGGCGGTGCTGGGCAAACTACAGAACGCCCCTGCAGACGCACTGCAAACGCTGGATGAGCTGTGGTTACAGCTACCCTCATTGCGCCCCCCTAGCGGAGCCAGCTCCACCGCCTGGCGCAGCCTGCTCAAGACCCGGCTGGACATTCAGAAAGACGTACGCACACTGCGCTCCGAACTGTGGCAGAACCGCCCA
>NZ_LWFX01000488.1:0-930 GCF_001635175.1 Alcanivorax sp. HI0083
ATCCTCAATCTGGGAGAGAAAATACCGGGGCGTGCCATCCGCGTTACGCACAATGGACACTGCCAGCAAGACCCAGACAATATGCCCATCCTGGTGAAAATACCGTTTCTTCATCCAGTAACTGTTGCGCTTTCCTGCCAACAGCGCCTGCACCTGGTGCAGGTCCTTTTCCAGGTCATCCGGGTGGGTAATGGTCTGAAAGTCACTGTCCAGCAAGGTCTGTTCGTCATAGCCCAGAATGTTGCACAGTGCCGGGTTCACCCGCATCCAGCCCCCTTGCGGGGAGACGATGGCCATGCCAATGGCCGCGTGCCGGAACGCGCCCTCAAACAGGGCCATGTTCTCTTCCATCTTGCTGACGGCCAATTGCCGCTGCTGGTTCAGGTGGTCCTGCTCCAGCGCCTGACCAAGGGATTTGCCCATCAACTCCAGAAACTCCATTTCTTCGATGCTGAAGGGCTCGTTCCGGGGTGCCGGATCGCTGAAATTGAGGGTGCCAAAAATCTCGCCCTGCACATAAAGCGGCACGGCCATGTAGGATTCCAGCTGCATGCCCACATACACCGGATGCGAGCGCATCTCTGCCAGCTCGCCCACATGGTGCAACGCCACCGCCCCCTGTTTGCTGACCACGGTGGAACAGTAGGTATCACCCAGCGGGAAATGATCCCCGGTACTGATACCCCCGTCGCCGGGCTGCACCGCGAGCACTTCGTAGTCACCGTCTTCAATGCGGCTGACAATGCCAATGGAGAGGCCCAGCAGACGGCACCCCACGTCCAGGTACGCGGCATACAGTTGCGCAAAATCACCGCCAGGCAGCAGTGACAGCTGGTGTAACTCTCTCAGGCCGATCAGACTGAAATCTGCACGGTCTTCCATCTCTCTTCCCCGCGATAGATCCACAACGCATCAATGCGCCGCTGTTAT
>NZ_LWFX01000489.1:0-705 GCF_001635175.1 Alcanivorax sp. HI0083
TTCCTTGCCCTGGGCACCGCGTACGGATTCCAGTGCCGCTTTGAGAAATTCCATGTTGGAGACGCCGGGGATTTCCACCGGATACTGGAAGGCCAGGAACAGGCCCGCCTGGGCGCGCTCTTCCGGTTCCAGGTCTGCCAGGCTGTTGCCTTCAAACAGGGCTTCACCGCCGGTGATTGCGTAGTTGTCACGACCGGCCAGCACATTGGCCAGGGTGGATTTGCCGGAGCCATTGGGGCCCATGATGGCGTGTACCTCGCCCGGGTTCACGGTGAGGTTGAGGCCCTTGAGAATCGGCTTGTCCGCCACGGTGGCGTGAAGATCACGAATTTCCAGCATGTTTTGATGCGCCTTTCGATTGGGCCGGGAATCCGACCCGAGTTAATTCAGGGTGTTGTTCGGTGAAGTCGGGGCTTAGCCCACTGCGCCTTCCAGGCTGACTTCCAGCAACTTGCCCGCTTCCACGGCAAATTCCATGGGCAGTTCCTTGAACACCTCTTTACAGAAGCCGTTCACGATCATGGAAACCGCCTTCTCCGGGTCGATACCGCGCTGGCGGCACAGGAACATCTGGTCGTCACTCACCTTGGAGGTGGTGGCCTCGTGTTCGATGGTGGCCGAGGGGTTTTTCGACTCGATGTACGGGAAGGTGTGCGCGCCGCAGGTGTCGCCCAGCAGCAGGGAGTCGCACTGGGTGAAGTTACG
>NZ_LWFX01000490.1:0-523 GCF_001635175.1 Alcanivorax sp. HI0083
TCCCTGGAGCAGGCCGTGGATTTGCTGTCAGCGACCATGGCGGTGGTCAGTAATGATTCTGGTCTGATGCATATTGCGGCCGCCCTGAAGCGGCCACTGGTAGCCGTATACGGCTCAACGTCTCCCGGCTTTACGCCGCCCTTGGGTGATCGGGTAGCAGTGGTACGATTGGGGCTGGAGTGTAGCCCCTGTTTCGAGCGTGAATGCCCGCTGGGCCACCTGAACTGTCTGCGCCAGTTACCGCCTTCTCAGGTGATTGAGGCACTGGGGCAGCTGGTTGGAGATGAGTGATCAAATGGAATTGAATGGCAGTTATGTTCACCCTCACTGGCGTTTGACGCTGGATGGGCTCGGCTTGAGTACGATGAAGGACTGGTTGGCGTTGGATAAAACGCTGGTCGATGAGCCTAATCAGCGAGGAAGAGGGGTCAGTCAAGTCTTCCGGGCTAGTGTGATTGGCGCTGAGGGTGAGCCAGTGACAGTGTACATTAAGCATCAGCGCAACTATGTGCGTCGCAGTGTG
>NZ_LWFX01000491.1:0-1002 GCF_001635175.1 Alcanivorax sp. HI0083
TTCTTCGCTTGGCTCATAACGGCCAACCTTGTCTCCCAGTTCCAGCACCAGGTCGGTGACTTCCTGCGGGTCCACATCAATTTTTACCGCCAGGTAGGGATGATCCGGTGAGGCATCAACAATCTGCCCGAGTACTGGCAAGTGTACCGAGCTGGCCAGATAGCTTGATTTTTTATGGTTCATGGGGGGTTTACGTCAGGCATCCGGCGTTGATGCGTTTGGTAAAGTATCGGGTATTCGCGATAAACCTGTCAGACGGCGAGAAGCGTGTTATTCAGAGGTTCCCTAATCCACGAAGAACCTTTTTTGTTTCCACCCCTTCTGCCAATCGCCCCCACGATTGCTTACCATCAGGGCTGACTGTCAGCGGATAGAGACCATGATTGTTCGAGAGCGCCCCAATGCCATCGCCCTGTTATTTGCCCTGCGGGGATCAGTGGTGCCGGAAATCCTGCCACACATTCTCTTTGTTGCATTATTTTCTGTGGTGGTTGCCGCGCTCAGTCACTACCAACTGATAGACCTGACCAGCCTGACGATTATGCCGGTGACCCTGCTCGGCATCGTGTTGTCGATCCTGCTCGGCTTTCGCAATAACGCGGCCTATGACCGCTGGTGGGAAGCGCGCAAACAATGGGGCCAGATGGTCACTGAAATTCGCAGCCTGGCTCGAGCCAGCGGCACATTACTGGGCGAAAAGGCTTCGGCCCGGCGAGCATTGTTGATGCCGGTGCTGGCCCATGCGGTGGCGCTGAAGGGCCAGCTTCGCCGCGAAACCGTCAACGAGGAACTGTTGGCCTGGGTGTCAGCGGAACAGCGGGATGCGGCGCTGGCGAAAGCCAACCCGGCGGATGCGTTGCTGGCACAGGCCGGCGCCATACTGGGTGAGCAGTACCGGCAGGGGGCGCTGGACAGCATGGGGCTGAAGATACTCGATGAACGACTGGCGGCGCTGAGCGGTATCCAGGCCGCCAGTGAACGTATTGCGTCCACGCCCTTGCC
>NZ_LWFX01000492.1:0-756 GCF_001635175.1 Alcanivorax sp. HI0083
TCCGGCGGGTAATCCCGCGCCAGCTGACGGCGCACCAGATCAATAAACGCCGGGAAGGCATACAGCGCGGATGCACCCCGCGGCACCACTTCCAGCGGCCGGGCGCTGTACTTGTTGTAGTCCGCGCTGGACAAGGCACCTTCGTCACGAGCCACTTTCAACACGGTATTGCGGCGCTCCATGGCCCGCTCCGGACGGCGGCGCGGGTCGTACCAGCTGGGGCCTTTCAGCAAGGCCACCAGCGTCGCCAGCTGATGGGGTTCCAGTTCTTCCAGCGGTCGGCCAAACAGGAACTGCGCTCCCAGGCCCATACCATGAATGGCGCGGGCGCCGTCCTGGCCGAGATAGACCTCATTCAAGTAGGCCTCGAGAATCTGGTCCTTGCTGTAATGCAGCTCCAGCAGCAAGGCCATGGGCATTTCCATCAGCTTGCGCGACAGGGTCCGGTCGGAGCTGAGCCAGAAGTTCTTCACCAGCTGCTGGGTCAGGGTACTGCCGCCCTGCACCAGGCCGCCGGCCTTGATATTGGCCAGCATGGCGCGGCTCAAGCCGCGCAGGGAAATGCCATGGTGGTCGTAGAAACTGCGGTCTTCGGTGGCGATGAGCATGTCCACCAGCAACGGCGGCACCTTATCCAGCGGCACCAGTACCCGGTCCTCAGCGTGCTGGGGGTGAATACTGCCGATCTGCAATGGCTCCAGCCGGGCCAGGCGATCGCCGCCGGCTTCCAGGCTGCGAATCAGCCCGCCGGACAGG
>NZ_LWFX01000493.1:0-606 GCF_001635175.1 Alcanivorax sp. HI0083
AGCTTTTCACAAACGATCAATAGTCCATTGCGCAATCTTTTTGTCTCCTTGCGTTCATCGTGGGTAACGCTGTCGTGGGTGTTGCCGGCCAGACCTTCGTTTCAGCCGGATATTTTCTGTGATAAAAGCGGGCTGACCCGGATACAATTGAAACCTGAATCAACGCCGGCCAACGCAAAAAGGAGACTCCATGTCGCTTGAACATCCCCAGGTCATGATGCCGCCACCCGCCCTGTTCCTGGGTGGACTGCTGATGGGGTATGGGCTGGACCGTGCGCTGTCCCTTCCGGCGGTACACTTCCCGGGCCAGCAGTGGGTCACACTGGTGCTTGTGCTTGTGGGTATCGGGCTTGCCGCCAGCGCAGTGATTCAGCTGCGCCGGGCCAGCACCACACTGATGCCCCACCGGGCAGCCAACACTCTGCTCACCGGCGGCGTGTTTTCGCTCAGCCGCAACCCGATCTACCTGGGCTTTGCCTGCCTGCACCTGGCCATGGCCCTGGCTCAGCACAGCACCGGCATGCTGGTGATGTGGGTGCCTGTCATCTGGGTTATCCAGCAACATGTGATTGCGGCGGAAGAAACGTTTCATGCCCAGCAGTTCGG
>NZ_LWFX01000494.1:0-1084 GCF_001635175.1 Alcanivorax sp. HI0083
AGAAGCTGGTTGAGTGCCTGGACGAGTACATCCCGGAGCCGGAGCGTGCCGTTGATCAGCCGTTCCTGATGCCGATCGAAGACGTATTCTCCATCTCTGGTCGCGGTACTGTAGTAACCGGCCGTGTAGAGCGTGGCATCATCAAGGTGGGTGAAGAGCTGGAAATCGTGGGTATCAACGACACCACCAAGACCACCTGTACCGGTGTTGAGATGTTCCGCAAGCTGCTGGACGAAGGTCGCGCTGGTGAGAACGTTGGTGTTCTGCTGCGTGGTACCAAGCGTGATGAGGTTGAGCGTGGCCAGGTACTGGCCAAGCCGGGCTCCATCAAGCCGCACACCAAGTTCGTTGCTGAGGTGTATGTCCTGAGCAAAGACGAAGGTGGTCGCCACACTCCGTTCTTCAATGGCTACCGTCCGCAGTTCTACTTCCGTACGACTGACGTGACAGGTGCATGTACTCTGCCGGAAGGTACCGAAATGGTAATGCCGGGCGATAACGTGCAGATGGACGTTGAGCTGATCGCTCCGATCGCCATGGAAGATGGCCTGCGCTTCGCGATTCGCGAAGGTGGCCGTACCGTTGGCGCCGGCGTGGTAGCTAAAATCACCGAGTAAGTTTTACGGTGATAAAGGGTGGCGGGCGTGCCCGTCACCCTGTTTTGTTTCAGGTTTAAAGAGTTACAGGCCAGTAGTTCAATTGGTAGAGCACCGGTCTCCAAAACCGGCTGTTGGGGGTTCGAGTCCCTCCTGGCCTGCCAATTTTCCCAAAACTGCCACTCAGGTGGTGGGGTGCATCGTCAGATGAGCGAGAAAACAGAAGCGCGTTCCGGCTCTGCCGCCTTTGAGGCGGTGAAGTGGTTGTTGGTTGTGGGGTTTGTTGCTGCGGCCGTAGTGGGCAATAGCTATTTCTCCGACCAGGCAGCCCTGTATCGGGTGATCGGTGTTGTTGCTGTTTCTCTGGTGGCGGTGTTTGTTGCTCTGCAAACTGAGCAGGGCAAAGCGTTCAACCAGTTGCGCAAGGATTCTCTGGTCGAGCTTCGCAAGATTGTGTGGCCGACGCGTCAGGAAACCTTGCAAACCAC
>NZ_LWFX01000495.1:0-8950 GCF_001635175.1 Alcanivorax sp. HI0083
GTAAAGAATTAGCCCCCGGCGTTAATCACGCCAGCGCCTTTGCCCGGTGTGCCAGTCCTTCCTGAAGCAAGGTGTCACGCAGCTGAGCGATGGCGTCTGCCTTGAGTGCATGATCATCCAGTTCCCGCGCCAGCTTTTCTGCCTGCTGAAACTCACCTGCCCGCGTTAATGTTTGCAGGAGTGGCCAGCCAATGGCGGCGGGCAGCGCGGTGCCGCCGCGTTGCCGGTACTGCTGCCAGCACTGCGCCACCTGAATGGCCTGGCCTTCTTCTGTTGCCGGGTGGACGAACAGTTGCTGGGCGACGGTGGTCCAGGCAGCGTTATCGCTGAGTAATTGTTGCGCGGTGAATTGCCCGGTGAGGGCGTCGAAATGATCCGGTTCGGTGACAAGAATTTGCGCGAAGGCCGTGCTGGCCACGTCGCCGTTCAATTGTCCCAGGGCGTCCCAGCCCCGGGTCAGTGAGGAAAGTTGCTGAGGGTCCGTGGGGGGATTGTCTTGCTGCGCGGCTTCGACCGGTTGTGGGCGCATGATCTGGACCAGCAGCAAGCCGCCGATAAAGGCGGCGATGCCCGCACTGAGATTGGCGAGCAACGGGGTGCTGAACAGAGCCAACGCTGCCATGACCGCCACGGGCAGGGGCAGCAAGGTGTAGGGGGATACCGGCAAGCGTTGCCACTGCCTGTGTTTGGGGTGCCAGAGGGGCAGTTGCAGGGTGCTGCGTTGCAGGCCAAAGAAAGCGCCGAACCAGACCAGCAGTGGTGCCGTGGCACCGTGGAACGGAATCTGCCCCGGGCTCGCCAGCAACAGGTAGCCAAAGCCACTGAGCAGGCAGCCGAGTATCCACAGGGCGAATACCCGGCCATGGCCAAGGCGGCGCTCCAGAGTGGGGGCCAGCGGTGCCAGCAGCAATAGGGTCGCCAGGCTCAACCAGAGCGAACCGCCGGTGAACGGTGCGGTAAAGAAACGGGCCGGGCGCGGCGAGCTGTCCGGCAGGCCCCAGCGGTACAGATTGCTGGCAGCCACTTGTGCGGGAATCTGCTCGCGCAGGCGGTTCCATTGTTCGATCTCGGCGGACGACCAGAAATCCCGGGCGCGGCGTTTGCTGTCGGTCACGAAGTCGTCGGCGAACAGGGCGGCGCCGTAGACGTGGGCGTCCATGCCTGCGTTTTGTTCCAGCCGTTGTGACAGGTCGCTTTGATTGTTGAAGCGAAGCCAGGAGAGGTAGTTGTCCCATTCCAGGGTTTTCAGGCCGCCGTTCTGGTACCAGCCAAGAACGGGCTGGACGGCGTTGCCGTTATTGAAGAACTGGCCGGCGAGCAGGGTAATGGCCAGCACCGCCATTACCCAGGGGGGGGTGCGCCAGGCAGGTGCCGCCTGGTCAGTCGCTGTCTGCGCCGTGGTCGGTTTCGTCATTGTTGTTATCCCCCGGCGGTGTCACCCGTAACAGTCGTATTGTACGGCCGTCAGCACTGAGCACGGTGACACGGAAGCCTTCCAGGGTGATGCTTTCATCACGGCCTGGCAGGCGTCCAAACTTCTGCATCACCAGTCCCCCGATGGTGTCGAACTCTTCATCGCTGAGGTGGCAATGGAAGTGTTCGTTGAAGTCGTCGATGGGTGTCAGCGCCTTGACGGTGTATTCGTTGTTATCCAGATCCTTGATCAGGTAGTCGTCTTCTTCGATATCGTGTTCGTCTTCGATTTCGCCGACGATCTGTTCCAGCACATCTTCAATGGTAACCAGCCCGGCCACGCCGCCGTACTCGTTTACCACGATGGCCATGTGGTTGCGGCTGATACGAAATTCACGCAGCAGCGAATCCAGACGTTTTGATTCTGGCACTACCATAGCCGAACGGATGTGATCTTTGATCGCAAAACGCTCCATACGGGCGGGATCAAGGATTAACGGTAGCAGATCCTTGGCGAGCAGGATGCCGATGACTTCATCCGGGTCGTCGCCCAGTACCGGGAAGCGGGAGTGGGCGCAGTCGATAATGGTGGGCAAAAAATCCCTTGGGTCGGAGCTGGCCTTGATGCTGACCATTTGCGAGCGGGGAATCATGATTTCACGCACCTGCATGTCTGCCACGCAGATGGCGCCTTCGATGATGCCCAGGGTGTCGCCGTCGATGATGTGGGTGTCGCGCATGGAGCGCATCAGTTCCAGTAATTCGCTCCGGTCGCCCGGAGTGGGTGAGAAAAACTGGCCGACACGCTCCAACCAACTTCGGCTGGTACCGTTATCCGAAAAATCGTCCGACATCAGGGATTAAACTCCGTGTTTTCAGGTTGCGCCTGGCTGTCTTCCTGCACAGGACTGTAAGGATCAGGAAAGCCTTGCTCACCGAGGGCGCGGATTTCCAGGGTTTCCATGACGAGGGCATCGTCATCGTCAATATGATCATAACCCAGCAGGTGCAGCACACCGTGGGTGACCATGTGCGCCCAGTGGGCATCCAGCGGTTTGTGCTGTTCGCTGGCTTCGCGCCGTACCACCGCGTCGCAGATAACGATGTCTCCCAATAGCGGTTCTACCGCGCCTTCCGGCAGCCCCTCGGGCATGTCAAAAGGAAAGGACAGCACATTGGTGGGAGCGTCCTTGTCGCGGTAGTCACGGTTGAGGGTGCGAATCTCGTCTTCATCCACGATGCGCAGGGTAATGTCGCCCACCACACCTCCTGCGGCAATGGCCGCATGGCGTACCCATTCACATAAATGGGGTTCGTCGGGGGCGTCCGGGGCGTCGCTGGCCCACTGGATATCAACGGTCGGTGTCGGTATCCCGCTCATGACGGTCGTAGGCCTCTACAATGCGTTGAACCAGCGGGTGGCGAACCACGTCGCGGCTATCGAACCGGGTCACCCCGATACCTTTGACTCCGTCCAGCACTTCCAGCGTGTTGACCAGGCCGGAGCGTTGATGGCGGGGCAAATCCACCTGGGTTACGTCGCCGGTAATGACCGCGCGCGTACCAAAGCCGATCCGGGTAAGGAACATTTTCATCTGTTCCGGGGTGGTGTTCTGGGCTTCATCCAGAATCACGAAACTGTTGTTCAGGGTGCGCCCGCGCATGTACGCCAGCGGCGCCACTTCGATGACCATTCTGTCCATCAGCTTGGCCACTTTTTCAAAGCCGATCATCTCGTAGAGAGCATCGTAAAGCGGGCGCAGATAGGGATCGATTTTTTCCGCCAGGTCGCCGGGCAGAAAACCCAGTTTTTCACCGGCTTCCACCGCCGGGCGCACCAGCAGAATGCGTTGCACCTCGGCTTTTTCCAGGGCATCCACGGCGCAGGCTACGGCCAGCCAGGTCTTGCCGGTACCCGCCGGGCCCACGCCGAAATTGATGTCGTGTTTGCGGATCTGTTTGACGTATTCGCGCTGGTGCGCGCCGCGGGGCTTGATGCGTACCCGTTTGGTACGGATCAGTACGTCCTCGCCGGGAAACGGCACGGTGTTGTCTGCGCGGGCGTTACCGGCCTGGTCAGCCACGTTGGACTGTTGCAGGTGCAGGTGCACCATTTCCGGGGTCAGCTCGGTGCCGTCGCGGGTCTGGTCGTAGAGTTCACTGAGAATGGCCCCGGCCGCATCCACGGCGTCGGCGTCTCCGGCCAGGTGAAACTGGTTGCCGCGATTGAGGATTTCCACGTGCAGGCGCTGCGCGATCTGCTTGACGTGCTCATCCAGGCGGCCACAGAGGCTGGCCAGTCGACGGGAATCGTTGGGTTCGAGGCTGATGTGCTGTGAAACGAGTGGTGTGTCCAAGATGGAAAAGGTGGCCCTTCGGGCTGTTATGGTGGCTTTCAGAATACCCCGAAGCCAGGCTCCGGGGAAGCGAAATTACCGTTGCAGGCTAGCGATTCCGGGGCCTGCCAGCAAGGCAGGATTTGTCCCTGTCGGACAACCGGTGGTTTGTGGTTCCCACAAGCGCCTTACCCATATCACCTAAAACATTACCTCCTGTTACATCCGCCGGTTTCTTCTGCGGGTAATGGAAGCAGGACTCAGGGTCCTGCCCACCCGGCCTGCTGGCCGGAATGGATATCCATCAAGGAGAGAAGGCATGAATGCGAATGGCAAAGGTTTTATTTGGCTTTCACCGCTGGCCATGGCGGTGGCGCTGGCTGGTTGTGGGGGAGACGATGATCGTCGTTCCCTGGTCCCCGGGCCAGGCCTGGGCGAGGGAAACCAGCTGCTGGTGATGCATAACGGTAGCGGTAACGCCGGGGAGGTTGATCTGCTGGATGCTCGTCTGAACGTGCAGCAAACCTTCAATGCAGATGCCAACGAAGGCATTGCCCTGGATCTGCTGGGGAATCTGTACGCGGCTAATGACAGTGGCGGCAGCCCGAGCAGCCTGCAAACCCTGCACAGGATCGTGGAGCGGAATAATAACGCCTCTGCAGTACCGACCCTGGATCGGGTTTTTCCGGCCAATGGGTCCATGACACTGAAAGGGATCGCCATTGCCCATGAGGCCGGGCTGGTGATGGCTGCCAATGTGGGCGGCAACAGCGTGGAAGTGTTTGGCTCTGCTGCTGGTGAGAATGCCGTGCCACTGGCCAGCACGGCTCTGCCCGGCAACGCCTGGGATCTGGCCTATGATGAAGCGTCTGACCGACTCTTCCTGGCGATGACCAATGGCACCGTGTTGGTGGTGGACGATTATGTTGATGGCGGCTTCATGACGACGCCTTCCCGTACCATTACCCCGGATTCTGCTGGCCCGGTATCGAATATTCACGGTATCGCTTACCAGTCGGATAGCGACACTCTGGTGATCACCGATGTGGGTGATGCTGCCGTGGCTGATGATGGGCGTCTGTATGTGATCGGTAATGCGTCTACGGCGAATGGCAGTGTGACGCCGTCCCGTTCTCTGGCCGGGCCTGCGACCCTGATGGGTAACCCGGTGGACTTGGTGCTGGATGGCAACAAGGCTTACATCGCAGAAAAGTCCAATGATGCCGTCCTGGTCTACAACGATGTGCTGTCGGGCAGTTCCGGTGATGTGGCCCCGGATGAAGTGGTCGACAGCCTCAAACCGGAATCCCTGGCGCTGGTGGTTGAGCAGGAGCCGGTGGTAGACCTCTCAGACATTGATGAGACCGGCACCGACTTTACCGGGGTGGCGGTGACCAGTAATGCCCCGGCGCTGCCCGGCGATCCGGATGTGGTGGTGCTGGATCTGGATCTGGGCGCCATGCAGCGCGGTTTCACCACGGGACTGGACCGGGAAAGTCTGGCTTTCAATCAGATGGGTGATGCCTATATTTCCTATGACACCGGGCTTGCCGTGATCAACCGCCTGGCCACCGGTCGTGACGGAGAGATGTTCAGTGCCAGTCGGGATCGAGTGATCGAAGGCGCAAGCACCGGGTTGTCTTCACCCAAGGGCTTTGATGTGGCCGATCAGCTTGGCTGGGTTCTGGTGACGGATAATGGCAGCCCGGCGGTGCGGGTGTTCGGCGCCCAGGCCGGTGGCGATGTGCCACCGTTGTTCAGCACCATGCTGAGTGTGGCGCCCTGGGATCTTGACTATGACCCGGAGGAAGATCGTCTCTTTGTGGCGCTTACCGATGGCACCGTGGCGGTATTTGATGACTACAGTACCGAGCGTGGCGGTGGCGGTGCGGACCGGGTGATTACCCCGGCTGAGGGTGGGGTGGCATTTAGCGCGCCGACCAACCTGCACGGCATCGTCCATGTGGCCGAAACCGATCAGCTGATTCTCTCGGATGTGGGCAGCGGCGCGAACCCCACTGATGGCAAGCTGTATGTGCTCAATGACGCATCTACGGCAGACGGGGTAACCGATGTGTCGGTACGCATTGATGACGAGGACAACAGTGCGGTCGGGGCCACCCAGTTGGGTAACCCGGTGGACATCGCTTTCGATGGCGAGCACCTGTATGTGGCGGAAAAGTCACAAGGTATGGTGCTGCGTTTCGATAACATTCTGGACTCCGCAGGTGGCGATGTGGCTCCGTCGCTGAGCTGGATGCAGTCGGCACCGGAATCTGTGTCACTGATCAGTGAAGATCTGGCGCGCTCACCGGAGTAAGTCAGCACTGCCGTCTTGACACAGTCTTCTCGTGGGGTGGTGGAGGATCAAGCTTCCACCACCCTTTTGGGAAACGTGTTCATGGATGATACCCCTCCAGATCTTGAGGTTGGCAATGCCCTGATGCTGGCTTGTGCCAGTGGCGATCGACAGGCATTCCACCAGCTTTACCTGAACGAGGCGCCACGCATGTTGGCGTTCGCCCGGCGCTTTACCGGTGAGTCAGCATCAGCGGAGGATGCGTTGCAGGATACTTTTGTCCAGGTTTGGAAGAACGCCAATCGTTTTCGCCGTGAACGGGGGAGTGCCCGTTCCTGGCTTTACGCGGTGCTTCGTTATCGTTTGCTGAATCAGCATCGGCGAGACTCCCGTTATCCGGCGGGTGATTTTCCGGACCAGGATTGGCCGGACCCGGGCTTGTCCCCGGAGCAATGTTACCTGGCGGGAAGTGATCGAAAAATCATGATTGAGTGCCTTAAAACATTAAGGGTGGAGCGTCGCCGTCCCATTCTCATGGCGTATTATATGGGGCTTTCCTATGAGCAGATTGCCGACTCCCTGTCGGTGCCGCTTGGCACCATCAAGAGCCGTATCCGTTCCGGTCTGAAAACCTTGCAGGCGTGTTTGCAGCTATGATCCCTGATGACCGGCAAGGACAGCATTTGCTGATAGCCGAGTACGTGCTGGGTTTGCATGATGCGCAGCGCCAGCAGGAAATTGCTGCCTGGCTGGATCGGGATGCTGAAGCCTCGCGAATGGCCAGCCAATGGCAGGAGCACTGGTTGGGGGCAACGGAACTGCTGGAGCCGGCACCATTGCCGCCACGGCTATGGCGCAGGGTGGCTCGCCGGGCAGGGCTGGCCCGGCCATGGTGGCAGCTGGCATGGCAGAGTCCCGGCTTGTGGCGGACCATGACCGCCTCGTTACTGGTGGTGGTGGCCTTGTTACTTGGTCCACTGCGCCAGGACGCCCCGGCGTACACGGTGGTGCTGCAGGCTCCCGGCGAAGCGTCGTCGCCGGGGTGGCAGATCACCGTCTCCAACGCGGGTGATTTGCAGCTGAAACCACTGGTGGAAAACCGTTACTCGGCCCAGCACAGTGTGCAGTTCTGGACCCTGAAGGACCCGGGCAGAGGGCCCCGGTCGCTGGGGTTGGTGGAGCCGAGTCAGCCGATGGTGATTCCCGCTTCGCAGGTTGGCGGGGTACAAAGTGGACAGCTGTTTGAGCTGACCCTTGAGCCGCCGGGTGGCTCCCCTGGCGACCGGCCAACGGGCCCGGTGCTGTATATTGGGCGGGCTGTGGCCCTGTAGTCGTCGACGACCGATCAGGCAGGTGTAACCCGGGGGCCCAGATTGCCGTCACAGGTGACGGTCTGTAGCTGGCGCGGATGCACAAACAGAGTATCTCCCGGTTGTGCATCCAGCGCTTGCCAGGCGTCCCGGCTCAGTTCCACTTCCATCACCTCCGCCGGCCAGCCCAGCGCTTCCAGTTCCAGTGTTACCGTGCCGCCAAACACGCTGCGTGCGCCCAGTTTGACGGGCAGGTTGGCGCTGTCACTGGGGGTTTTGCTCAGGTCCGCCTCGTGGGGGCGCAGGTAAAGGGTGAGTTCACCATCCGGGCAGGCGCCTTCGGTGGTGAGGCGCAGTTGCGCGTTGCCTGCTTGCCAGCTGCGCCCGTCGTAGTGCCCCTTCAGAGCATTGATGTGCCCCAGGAAATCGAACACGAAGCGGCTGGCCGGTTGCTCGTAGACGGTGAGCGGTGAGGCCATTTGTTCGATGCGGCCCTGGCTCATCACCACCACCTGGTCCGACACTTCCATGGCTTCTTCCTGGTCGTGGGTCACGAAGATACTGGTGACAGAAATTTGTTCGTGCAGATGACGCAGCCAGCGGCGCAGCTCCTTGCGCACTTTCGCATCCAGCGCCCCAAAGGGTTCGTCCAGCAACAACACGTCCGGTTTCAGGGCCAGTGCCCGGGCCAGGGCCACGCGCTGTTTCTGCCCGCCGGATAATTGGGCCGGGTAGCGGCCGGCCAGGTGGCCAAGCTGGACCAGATCCAGCAGTTCATTCACCCGTTGGCGAATGTCGCCACGTGAGGGGCGTTCCTTGCGTGGCAGCATACGCAGGCCAAAAGCCACGTTGTCGGCCACGGTCAGGTGGCGGAACAGGGCATATTGCTGAAACACAAAGCCGACTTTGCGCTTGCGTACGTCCAGGTTGGTGACGTCCTTGCCGTGGAACAGCACCTTGCCTTGGTCGGCTTTTTCCAGCCCGGCGATGATGCGCAGCAGGGTGGTCTTGCCGGAACCGGAGGGGCCGAGCAGGCCGACCAGCTGGCCTTCCTGAACATCCAGATTGATGTCGTCCAGCGCGGTGAAATCGCCGAAACGCTTTTGAATCTGTTCGACACGAATGCTCATGGAGTGTCCTGTTCGGTTTTCTGTTCAGTGGCATTGTCCGTGTTGTGCTGTGTGGCCCATTCCAGCACGGTTTTCAGCAGCAGGGTAACCAGCGCCATGGCGGCCAGCAGGCCGGCCGCGGTAAAGGCGCCCACGGTGTTGTAGTCCTGATTCCACATCTGCACCAGCAAGGGCAGGGTCAGGGTCTGCCCGCGAATCAGGCCGGAGACCACGCTCACCGCACCGAATTCACCCACCGCCCGGGCGTTGGTGAGTACCACCCCGTACAGCAGCGCCCAGCGGATTTTCGGCAGGGTGACATACCAGAAAGCCTGCCAGCCGGAGGCGCCAAGAATGATGGCTGCTTCTTCTTCGTGCTGGCCCTGGGACTCCATTAACGGAATCAGCACCCGTGCCACATAGGGGCAGGTAACAAAAACGGTGACCATGACCATGCCGGGCAGGGCGAACATGAGCTGCACG
>NZ_LWFX01000496.1:0-714 GCF_001635175.1 Alcanivorax sp. HI0083
CGTGCTGGACTTCCTGATGCTGGGCTATTTCGGTACTCAGCCGGCAACTCCAGGCAAGACGATGATGGCGCAGTTCGGCACGATCTATTATTTCAGCTACTTCCTGCTGATCATGCCGTTCGTGCATAAATTCGAGAAATCCAAGCCGGTTCCGGAACGGGTAACGGGGGGACACTGATGAAGAAACTAGCGGTTATTCTTTTCAGCTGCCTGCCGTTGGTCGCATTCGCGGCTGGCGGTGGCCACAACGAGTACGTGGTTAAAGCGCCGGTAAACCTGCAAGACAAGGTCAGCCTGCAAAACGGTGCCAAGCTGTTCGTCAACTACTGCCTGGGTTGCCATACCCTGCAGTACCAGCGCTACAGCCGCATGGCGGAAGATCTGGACATGCCGGAAGAGCTGGTGATGGAGAACCTGAACTTCGTCAGTGACAAGTTCGGTGACCAGATGCATAACGCCATGGACCAGGACGACGCGAAGAAGTGGTTTGGTAATGCACCGCCGGATCTCACCATGGTGACCCGGTACCGTTCTTCCGACTGGGTGTATTCGTACCTGATCAACTTCTACGAAGATGAGTCCCGTCCGTTCGGTTACAACAACCATGTGTTCCCGAGCGTGGGTATGCCCCACGTGATGGCGGGTCTGGAAGAAGAGTTGGGCGAAGACGAGTTCAAGCAGGCCATGGGCGATATCACTAACTTCCTGACCTAC
>NZ_LWFX01000497.1:0-674 GCF_001635175.1 Alcanivorax sp. HI0083
GCAGCATGATTTCCACGCCGTCTTCGCCGGTGTAGCCGGTGCGGGCGATCATCCAGTCACCGTCCTGCGCGAAGGCAAAAATTTTCAGGCTGCTGACCGCCTCGGCACGGGCGCCGCTGAGCAGGCCGGCAAGGATCTCGCGGGCCTTCGGCCCCTGAATCGCCAGCATGGCCAGTTCCGGGCGCTCGTGAATATCCACGGCAAAACCGCCGGCCTGCTTTTCCATCCAGTCCAGGTCGGTCTCACGGGTCGCGCAATTTACCACCAGTCGGTAGCCATTGTCCTGTTTATAGACGATAAGGTCGTCGATCACGCCGCCATTGTCGTTAAGCATGCCGGTGTACAGGGCGCGGCCCGGATCAATGCGGTCCACGTCGTTGGCCAGCAGCTGGCGCAGGTAATCACGGGCACCGGCGCCGGCAATATCCACCACGGTCATGTGGGAGACATCGAACACGCCGGCATTTTGACGCACGGCGTGATGCTCTTCGATCTGGGAGCCATAATTGATCGGCATATCCCAGCCGCCGAAGTCCACCATCTTGCCGCCAGCAGCGAGATGGGCGTCGTATAAAGCTGTGCGGTGAGCCATAAAAAGCACCATGGAACGAGTGAGTGGGGAATTATATCGACACGGGGCCGGGCGGCATAGGCTGGGCCGGGAATCCGTATCC
>NZ_LWFX01000498.1:0-455 GCF_001635175.1 Alcanivorax sp. HI0083
AGCCCTGAAACGTTCTACGACGCGGACCAGGTGGCGATTGTGCCCATGGGGCTGTGCTACCCGGGGCGCGGAAAGGGCGGTGATCTGCCGCCGCGCCCGGAATGTGCCCCCCAATGGCACGACCGGTTGCTGGCGGAGTTGCCGAACCGGCGCCTGACGTTGCTGGTGGGGCAGTACGCCCAACGCTATTACCTGCCGCAGCGGGGTAAAACCCTCACCGACAATGTGCGGCATTTTGCCCGGGCGCTGGAGGCGGGGTTTTTCCCGTTGCCCCATCCCAGCCCCCGCAATCGCCTGTGGCTGCGCCAGCGGCCCTGGTTTAACGACGAGGTGGTGCCGGTGCTGCGTGAACAGGTTGCCACCGCTATGCAGGCACCGCCTGCGGGATGATAAGGCTGATGTATTAGCGGTTTGTTTCCGACAGGGCCGGCTCCCTGGGCTTGTAGCGCGCAATA
>NZ_LWFX01000499.1:0-699 GCF_001635175.1 Alcanivorax sp. HI0083
AACCAGGCGGCCGGCGAGCCCGGGTGGAACTTCAACAAATACCTGGTACCCGCCAGCGGCGACGGCATCATCCATTTCCCCGCGGCGGAAAAGCCTCTGGGCGGCAAGCTGGAAGCGGCCATCCGGCAAGCGCTGCCCGGCTCTCAAGGCCAGACGGACTAGCCACCGTGGTGGCAGCGTTCATATGAGCCTGCTATTGTGATCGATCAACCCATCAGCCCCGATGAGTCCCGTGAAAGTTCGTAACAGCAAGGAACAACAACGGTATCGCCTGGAACGCGACATGGAACGCTTTCTCTCCGAAGGCGGGTCCATTAGTGAAGTGCCAAACGGGGTGAGTGGCGCCGATGCAGTCTCCGGCAAAGGCCACCAGACGGTGCTGTTCAATGGCCCACGTCAGGCGCAACGCACTGACCTGAGCCAGGTAGCAGCCACTATTGATGCACGCAAGCACAAGCCCCGCCGGCAACGCTTGAATGCCCGACCGCAGCGCAAACTGGTTTATGACGACTTCGGCGAACCACTACGCTGGGTCTGGCAGAATAAATAACCCGCCTTATGGCACCCTTATGGCACATCCAAGGACAGGTCTATGAAACGGTTTTTCCTGCTGGTATCCCTGATTGTCGCTGGCCAGACCAGCTCCGCCGATATTATTGAAACCGAAGTCACCCTGCCGGACGGCCTGGGCAAAGGCAT
>NZ_LWFX01000500.1:0-742 GCF_001635175.1 Alcanivorax sp. HI0083
CTCGCTGTTTAAAAACGCTGATCTGACAACATTTCTTACCGAACAGGCAAAAACCGCGTCATGGCTGGCCAGCAATTGCTCCGGGGCGTTTTTGTACGCCCACGCCGGCTTGCTGGATGGCTACACCGCTACCACCTGGGCAGGTGGCGAACCCCGGTTACAGCGAGAGTTCCCCAGCATCAATGTGATCGAAGACCGCAATGTTGTCGTTGATCGCAACCGGATATCCAGCAACGGAGGCATCCCGTCCTACCAGGGCGCACTGGTCTTGCTGGCGCAGATGAGCAGCAAGAGAAAGGCCAGGGAAGTGTTTGAAACCATCCAGCTAAACCGCCTGATCCCCTGGACCGAGATCACCCGCTATTTACCTGAAAAGTGACAAAAGGACGGCATCATCATGAAAGCCCGATTCAATTACTACACCGCCTCACCGGACACCATGAAAGCCATGTTCAACACCCAGGCCGTCATCGACGCCACCGGGCTGGATAAGCGACTGATCGCCCTGGTGGAACTGCGGGCATCACAGATCAACGGCTGCGCCTTTTGCATGCACATGCACGCCGCCCAAGCACGTAAACTGGGGGAGGACAACGCACGCATAGATACTGTCGCTGGCTGGCGCGATACCGACTGGTTCAGCGAACGAGAGCAAGCAGCCCTGGGCTGGACCGAATACCTGACCCGCCTCAGCCAGGGCGGCGATGGTGACGCCGCCTATGCAGCTCTGGCGGAACACTTC
>NZ_LWFX01000501.1:0-408 GCF_001635175.1 Alcanivorax sp. HI0083
ATCAGCATGGAGGTCATGCGGGCATCCCACTGCCAGTAGGTGCCCCAGGTGGGCTTGCCCCACAGCGCGCCAGTGGCCAGGGAAATGGCCGCCAGGGCCGCACCGAAAGGGGCAATGGCCTTCATCATCACTTCGGCCATTTTCATTCGCCAGACCACGGCCACCAGGCCCGCCACGCCCATGGCCATGTAGCCCATCAACGCACCGCTGGACGCAGGCACATGAATAAAGATGATCCGGTAACTGTTGCCCTGCTGATAATCACTGGGGGCAAACGCCAGCCCCCAGACGATGCCCACGGTAAACACCAGCAGCGCAATGGGCGTCAGCCACGGCAGTAGCGCAGAACTGAACGTATAGAAATAACGCGGCGAACCGAGCATGTGGTACCAGCGTTTTATCGTTTGC
>NZ_LWFX01000502.1:0-1068 GCF_001635175.1 Alcanivorax sp. HI0083
GAAAATCTGTTGTCCGTTTCCTGCCGCCGTTTTGCTGGAAAACCACATCAATACCACGTTCAAGACATTCCGCCAGAACGTAGTAGCTGCCATACAGCGCATCACCCAGCAGAATATCGCCCTGTTCAAGGTCGGACAGCAAGGCGCGGAACAAGGCATGCTCACTGCCACCTTTGCCCTTATAGGGCCCCATCGCCGCGTTAATAACCATGCCGCTGGAGAGACAAGTGATTCCAACAATCCGAACAACAGAAGGACACCCACCAATTAGCAAATCTCTCACGCGCCTGATGGCCATTATCTGATGACTTGCTGTCCATAAGGACAGTATGGTTTAAGTCATGGATCAGCATGGAGGCGACCATGACTCGAGCGCGTTATCAGCAGATTTCCCTTGAGGAAACGCCGTATTACCACTGTATTTGCCGTTGTGTACGCAGGGCTTTCTTGTGTGGGCGGGATCATTACTCTGGTCAGGATTATGAGCATCGCAGGCAATGGGTGGTGGAACGCCTGGCGACGCTGGTTGAGGTGTTTGCGATAGATCTGTGCGCCTATGCGGTGATGTCGAACCATTACCATTTGGTGTTGCGAGTGGATCGGGGCAGGGCGGACGCCTGGTCATGTCGTGAGGTGGCGGCGCAGTGGATGCGGCTGTTTTCCGGGCCGCCGTTGGTTCAGCGATGGCTGCGCGACGAGACCTGTGAAGCGGAAACCCTGAAAGCCCTNGAGGTCGTTGAGCAATGGCGCTGCCGGTTATATGACCTGGGCTGGTTCATGCGCTGTCTGAACGAGCATCTGGCCCGGCGGGCCAACGAAGAGGACGGCTGCAAGGGCCGTTTCTGGGAAGGGCGCTACAAAAGCCAGGCGCTGCTGGACGAGAAGGCGGTGCTTGGCTGCATGGCGTATGTGGATCTTAACCCTGTTCGTGCCGGCATGGCCGCGACACCCGAAGCTTCTGACTTTACTTCTCTCCAGCAGCGAAGCCGCGCTGTCCAGAAACTGCCTTCCACTGACAAGCTCCCGGCGCTGTTGCCCATGGTGGATGCAGAGCATATCGAAACGGAT
>NZ_LWFX01000503.1:0-1168 GCF_001635175.1 Alcanivorax sp. HI0083
TGCATGCGCTATATCCTTATATCAACGCTGCGTTTGCCTGCCTCTGGGCATATCGCTAGACTAGCGCCACCCCAAGCGAGACCGTGCCTGTTGCTGCTATAATCAGCTCTTGGCGCTGTACAAAATGAAGACACCTGGCGAGGACAGGATATGACGTTCGTAGTAGGTGAGAACTGCATTAACTGCAAACACACCGATTGTGTGGAAGTGTGCCCGGTAGACTGTTTCTACGAAGGCGAAAATTTTCTGGTCATCCACCCGGACGAGTGTATCGACTGTGCACTGTGTGAACCGGAGTGCCCGGTTAACGCGATCTTCTCGGAAGACGAACTGCCGGACGACCAGCAGGAGTTCCTGGAGATCAACGCGGATCTGGCAGAGAAGTGGCCGAACATTACCGAAATGAAAGATGCGCCGGACGACGCTGAAGAGTGGGACGGTGTGCCGAACAAGCGGGAGAAGCTGATCCGATAAGCGCGGATCACTTTTCTCCAGGCAAAATAAAAGGGCGGCATCCTGCCGCCCTTTTTGCGTCGAGTCATCCTGACCCTTTTGCGCTCACCGCAACATCCCTGTACTGCATTCCTTGCAAATCCTTGTGCTCAATTCCCTGAAGCACGGAAACACTATATCAACCGTATTTTGCTCTGTGGGTAAAATAAATATTAAAAGTCTGGGTGAAAACCACACAAACCCCAAAAAACTCAAATATAACAATGAGTTAATATTCTGATGCTCGCTTTTAAGGGTCAAAAACAGCGAAAAAACACTGTTTTTTCCTACAGCCTTGTAAGAGATCTCTTACAAGCTCGCGCCACCGCACCAGCCCCCTGCCCCCAGAGGGCTACATCCCGACGCTAAAAGGCGCCCAATCTTTTACATTTCCTCACTGCTTTTTACAGCACGGCGTCACACTTCTGGGTAGCATTAATTCTATGGAAAACGTGGTGTTACGCACACCGCCTAGCCAACCAGTATCCCCCCAAGGCGCTAGCAATAGCGCTCACAACCCCCCTCTTCCACCCCAATTTCGGAAGAGGGTTTTTTTTGCCTGAAATTCGCCCCATTTCACGCCAACGTGGCGTTTAACGCCGCACAGGCCTGCTGGAAATGCTCTTTCAGGGAATGAATCAAGGGCGGCGCACTGGCAAGGTCACCGCTGGAGGCC
>NZ_LWFX01000504.1:0-928 GCF_001635175.1 Alcanivorax sp. HI0083
ACCCATCGCCGATTGGCTGAGACAGCTGCAGGCGGATAATGCGTCGCTGCGCGAACAGGGTCATGCGCCGCTGTTCGAAGTGCAGCAGGATGCCGGCTGGGGCGGAGAAGGCTTGTTCGATACCTTGCTGGTCTTTGAAAACTATCCGCTGGATGAATCCCTGCTGGGCAGTGAGCACAGCGAATTGCAGCTGGGCACGCCCACCAGCCACGAGTTCACCCATTACCCGCTCACCGTGGCGGTGCTGCCCGGTGACCATCTGCAAATGTTGTTTGCCCACGATAGCGCTGCCTTGCCGGTGGCGTTGATGGACCGCATGGCCAGTGCATTCAAGCGTACCTTGCTGGCGTTGTCTCATGTGGATGATGTGCCACTGGCCACGCTGGATGCGTTGGGTGACGACGAGCCCCACTTGCAGCAATGGAGTCAGGGCGAAGGCGAGTGGCACGCGACCAGTTTCCTCTCGCTGTTTTCACAACAGGCAGCCGAGCAGGGCGAGGCCATTGCGCTGGTGCACGGTGACACCCGCGTATCGTTTGTCCAGCTGGAATCCCGCGCCAACCAATTGGCCCGTTACCTGATCGAACAGGGCGTGCAACCGGATGATGTGGTCGGTGTGTCCTTCGAGCGTGGTGTCACCATGATCGAAGCCTTCCTTGCCGTGATGAAAGCCGGCGGCGCTTTTCTGCCACTGGATCCGGGTTATCCCTCCGACCGCTTGCACTACATGCTGGAAGACAGCAGTGCCAAGTTGCTGCTCACGTCTTCAGATTTGCTTGAAACCTTGCCCCGTGTTGATGCCGTTAAACCGGTTGCGGTTAATGGATTGTCGCTGGATGTTTTCTCTGCGCAGTCTCTCGGCAACGAACCGCACCCGGACCAGCTCGCCTATGTGATCTATACCTCCGGTTCCACCGGCAAACCCAAA
>NZ_LWFX01000505.1:0-839 GCF_001635175.1 Alcanivorax sp. HI0083
GCCTCGCTGAGCATCACCAGCGCGCTGCACGGCGAGCTGCTCCAGCCTTTTTGTGGCGCACTGATCAGCACGTCGACGCCGCAAGCCTGCATGTCCACCCAGATGGTGCCGGAGGCAATGCAGTCGAGGACGAACAGGCCGCCCACACTGTGCACCGCATCGGCCACCTGTTTGATGTAGTCATCGGGCAGGATGATGCCGGAGGCCGTTTCCACGTGGGGGGCGAACACCATGGCCGGTTTTTCCGCCTTGATGGCAGCGACCACCTCTTCAATGGGCGCCGGGGCGAATGCAGCCTGGGGCTGGTCGTTAACCGGAGAGGCTTTGAGAACGGTTTCTTTGGACGGGATCTTGCCCATCTCGAAGATCTGGCTCCAGCGGAAGCTGAAGAAACCATTGCGAATCACCAGGCAGGACTGGTCGGTGGCGAACTGACGGGCCACTGCTTCCATGCCGAAGCTGCCGCCACCGGGCACCACAGCCACGGAATGCGCGTTATAGACCTGTTTCAGGGTCGATGAGATATCCCGCATCACCTGCTGGAAGCGTTGTGACATATGGTTCAGGGAACGGTCGGTGAAAACCACGGAGTATTCGAGCAGACCGTCACGGTCAAAATCGCGGGGTAAAGCGGGCACGGGTCTCTCCCAATCAGCCAGGTTACGGGTACGGGGTTTTTCGTCTGTCTTGGATACTGGATTGACCGGCCCACCGCAACCGTTTGCCCGCCTTCAACCGCAAAATAGTGGCAAAAGCCGGGTCAACTGTTCAAAAGACGGCCAATGACCTGTACTCCCTTGTCTATTAAGCTTATTCGCTATCATTCTTGAGCGTATACA
>NZ_LWFX01000506.1:0-4193 GCF_001635175.1 Alcanivorax sp. HI0083
GGCAGAACATTCGCCTGGCCTCCGAGCTGACCGGCTGGGAACTCAACGTCATGACTATTGATGACGCTGAGACCAAACAGGAAGAAGAAGCGGAACAGGCCTTGCAGACGTTCATCAATGAGTTGGACGTTGACGAAGATGTGGCCGGTGTACTGGTTGATGAAGGTTTCTCTACCCTCGAAGAAGTGGCCTATGTGCCTGAGGAAGAGATGCTGGCAATTGATGGTTTTGATGAAGAGATCGTGGAGCTGTTGCGCCAGCGCGCCAAAGACGCGCTGTTGACCAAGGCCCTGGTGTCTGAAGAGAAGTTTGAACAGGCCGAGCCTGCGGAAGACCTTCTGAACATGGAAGGTATGGACCGTGAGTTGGCCGTTGAATTGGCTTCCCGTGGCATTGTCACGATGGAAGACCTCGCCGAACAGGCGGTGGATGACCTGCTGGAAATTGAAGGCCTGAGCGAAGAACGTGCAGCCGAGTTGATCATGACTGCACGGGCTCCCTGGTTTGAAGGCGAAGACGAAGCCGGGGCATAACCGCCCCTTTTCAGGCTGATCAAGCAGGCACCATCAGAGACGGACAGGAGAGTGTTGCTGACATGGCAGAAACGACCGTAAAGAAACTGGCCGACATCGTAGGGACGCCCGTCGAGAAGCTGCTCACGCAGATGAAAGACGCAGGGTTGCCCCATGGCGATGCCAGCGAAGTGGTCTCCGATGAACAGAAGCAGCAGCTACTGGCGCATCTGCGCAAGTCTCATGGTGCCCAGGACGAAAGCAGTGGAAAGAAAATTACGCTGAAGCGTAAATCCACCAGCACCATCAAGACCACCGGCGCTGCCGGCAAGTCCAAGACCGTGAACGTGGAGGTGCGCAAGAAACGCACCTACGTGAAACGTGATGTACTGGAAGCGGAAGAGCGTGAAGAAGCAGAACGCCTGGCGGCTGAAGAAGCTGCACGTGCTGCGGAAGAAGAGAAACGCGCGGCAGAAGAAGCCGCCAAACGTGCTGCGGATGATGAAGCGGCACGGTTGAAGGAAGACGAAGCACGCGCCAAGGCTGAGCAGGAACGCAAAGCTGCCGGCGAAAAAGCGGCGGAAGAAAAGAGCAAACGCGTTTCTGTGCCCAAGGTTTCTGCAACCAAGAAACCGGCCAAGGAAGAAACGCCGGAAGAAAAAGCCAAGCGCGAAGAAGCCGAGCGCAAGCAGCGTGAAGCTGATGAAGCCAAGCGCAAGCAGGAAGCGGAAGCCCGCAAGAAAGCGGAAGAAGAAGCGGCTCGCCGCACCGCTGAAGAAGCGGCCCGCATTGCAGCTGAACTGGAACAGCGTGGCGAGCAGGAAGAGAAGAAGCCTGCTGCGGAAGACGAAAAGGACAAAGGTTCGTCCATCGTTAATGCTGCCCAGGAAGCCAGCTACCAGCGTGAAGAGCGCCAGTCTCGCCGTCGTCGTCGCAAACCCAAGGTTGCGGGCGTTGTGCACGGCAAGATGAAGAGCTCCATGAACAAGCAGCATGGCTTTAAAACGCCGACGGAGAAGAAAATCTACGAAGTCGAAGTTCCAGATACTATTACTGTGACCGACCTGGCCCAGCGTATGAACGTCAAGGCCAAGTCGTTGATCAAGTCCCTGATGAAGATGGGCGAGATGGTCACTGTCAATCAGCCGATCGATCAGGAAACCGCCTTCCTGTTGGTGGAAGAGATGGGGCACAAGCCCATTGCCAGCAAAGGGCAGGAAGAGCTGCTTGAAGATCATCTGGCCGCGGATCTGGTTACCCGTGAAGGCGTGGATTCCGAGCACCGTGCGCCTGTTGTTACCATTATGGGCCACGTGGACCACGGTAAGACTTCCCTGCTGGACTATATCCGTAAAGCCAAGGTGGCAAGCGGTGAAGCCGGCGGTATTACCCAGCACATTGGTGCGTACCACGTTGAGCACGAGAAGGGCATGATTACCTTCCTCGATACTCCTGGCCACGCGGCCTTTACCGCCATGCGTGCCCGTGGTGCCAAAGCCACGGATATCGTGGTGATTGTGGTGGCGGCCGATGACGGCCTGATGCCGCAAACCGAAGAAGCGATCAATCACGCGAAAGCATCCGGTGCGCCGATCATTATTGCGGTCAACAAGATCGATAAAGAGCAGGCGGATCCTGATCGCGTGCGTAACGAGATGGCGACCAAGGATGTGATTCCGGAAGAGTGGGGTGGCGAATACCAGTTCATCAATGTGTCGGCCCATACCGGCCAAGGCATCGATGACCTGCTGGATGCCATTCTGTTGCAATCTGAATTGCTGGAGCTTCAGGCTCAGGCGTCTGGTTCAGCCACTGGTGTGGTGATTGAATCCCGTATCGAGAAAGGTCGCGGTACCGTTGCTTCCATTTTGGTTCAGGGCGGCGAGCTGCAGATCGGTGACATGCTGCTGGCCGGTGCCCACTTTGGCCGTGTGCGGGCGATGATCGATGAGAACGGCAAGCCGATCAAAAAAGCCGGCCCGTCTATTCCGCTGGAAGTGTTGGGCCTGAATGGCGCACCGGAAGCCGGTGAGCAGATCCAGGTTGTGACCGACGAGCGTAAGGCGCGGGAAGTGGCCGAGTTCCGTCAGGAACGTGACCGTGAGCTCAAACTCAAGCGTCAACAGGCATCCAAGCTGGAAAACCTGTTTGAAAATATGGGCAGCGCAGAAACCAAAACCGTCAACATCGTGTTGAAGACCGATGTGCGCGGTTCACTGGAAGCGCTGACCAGTGCCCTGAATGATCTGGGCACTGATGAAGTGAAGGTGAATCTGGTCTCCAGCGGCGTGGGTGCGATCAACGAATCCGACGTCAACCTGGCGATGACCAGTGAAGGTGTGTTGCTGGGCTTTAACGTTCGTGCAGATTCCAAGGCCAAGAAAACCTGCGAGCAGGAAGGCATTGATCTGCGCTACTACAGCGTGATCTATGAGCTGATTGATGACGTGAAGCAGGCCATGAGTGGTTTGCTGGCGCCGGAAAAACGCGAAGAGATCCTTGGCGTGGCCCAGGTGCGCGACGTGTTCCGTTCTTCCAAGTTCGGTGCGGTTGCTGGTTGTATGGTGGTGGAAGGTACGCTGTACCGGAACCGTCCGATCCGCGTTCTGCGCGACGATGTGGTGGTCTTCGAAGGCGAGCTGGAATCCCTGCGTCGCTTCAAGGACGATGTGCCTGAAGTGCGTAACGGCATGGAGTGTGGCATCGCGGTGAAGAGCTACAACGACGTGAAGGAAGGCGACAAGATCGAAGTCTTCGAAGTGAAGGAGGTGGCGCGCTTCCTGTAAGGAGTGTGCCCGAACCCTGCTATGAGCCGTCATCGCCGCCCCCAGGGCTTTAACCGCACCGACCGTATCGCTGACCAGATTCAGCGTGAACTGTCCCGGTTGCTGCAGTTTGAAATGAAAGACCCGCGGGTCAATCTGGCGACGATTCAGGATGTCACGGTTTCCCGCGATCTGTCCTATGCCGAGGTGTATTTCACCTTGCTGGGACAGGGTGAAGAAGCCGGCGTGGAAGCCGAAGAAGCGCTGGTCAAGGCCAGCGGCTTCCTGCGCAGCAGCCTGGCGAAGAGCCTCAATACCCGCACCACGCCCAAATTGCGTTTCCATTACGACATGACCCCGGAGCGGGCGGCACATCTGTCTCAGTTGATTGATGATGCCCGTGCCGAAGACCGGGAGTTGCGTCCGGAAGACGACGAAACCGGAAACAACGAGTAACTCGGAGCTGTCAGGTGGCAAAGCGTCGTCCCAGAGGCCGTGATCTCAACGGCATCCTGTTATTGGATAAATCGTCTGGCGTGAGCAGTAATGGCGCGCTGCAGATGGCCAAGAAAATGTTTGCCGCTGCCAAGGCGGGGCATACCGGTAGTCTGGATCCGCTGGCCACCGGCATGTTGCCGATTTGTTTTGGTGAAGCCACCAAGTTCAGCCAGTTTTTGCTGGAATCCGACAAGAGTTACCGGGTCACCGCCAAGCTGGGTGTGACCACGGAAACCGGTGACGCCGACGGCGATGTGGTGGAAACCACCGAGGTGAACGCGTCGTCCGCCCAGATCGAGACGGCCTTATTGTCGTTCAAGGGCGACATCGAACAGATCCCCAGCATGTATTCGGCCATCAAGCACGAGGGGGTGCCGCTGTACAAGCTGGCCCGCGAGGGCAAGACCGTGGAGCGCAA
>NZ_LWFX01000507.1:0-877 GCF_001635175.1 Alcanivorax sp. HI0083
ACATCGGGTAGCACCCGGAACATGGTGCCGAACAGCAGAGCAATCACCAGCAGGGATACGCTCATCTCAATCACTACTACCACTGCGCCGTGAATCGGCAGCCAGCTTTCCGCATAGACGATGATTGCCTGGACCACCACGTTCAGCAGCAGCGAGACCAGCAGCACAAAGCCCAGTGAAATTACCACCGTCAGCGACAGCAGCCGGCTTTTGATCAGCGCGGCGATGGTGTTGCGTGAAGGCCGCGGCATCACCTCCCAGATGGCATTCATGGAGCGTTGCATCTGGGCAAACACGGTGGTGGCGCCAATGATCATGACCAGCAGGCTGAGCATGCCGGCGAGCAGGCCCTGGCGTGGTGCCTGGGTATTGGCGATGGCGTTACGCACCTCGTTGGCCGCTTCCGGGCCGATGGTGGCTTCCAGCTGGCCGAGGATTTCGGTCATGGCGGCCTCACTGGTCATCACCAGGGAGATGACTTTGACCGCCAGGATAATCACCGGGGCGAGAGAGAACAGGGTGAAGAAAGCCAGCGACCCGGCATAGCTGACCGCGTTGCCCTCCAGCCACAGGCGCACCGTGTTTTTGAAAATGCCGAACCAGTAGAGTGCGATCGCTTTCATTGTTATCCCGGCGTCAGTGTCCTGCTGGCAGTGTAGCGACTGCCGTCGGGGGTGGCGAATACCGATGATTATTCAGCCGGCACCTCCCAGCGGATGGTGACTGGCTGCCGGCCCCATTCCCGTGCTGCCTGCCGGTCTTTCATCAGGATGTCGATGTGATCGGTCCAGCGCTTGTTCATCTTGTCGAGCACCTGATAGGTGCCGGGCAAGCCGTCAATGCGGACTTCGGTCTGGTGGGTGAGCCCCGCCTTGAT
>NZ_LWFX01000508.1:0-1256 GCF_001635175.1 Alcanivorax sp. HI0083
GGGCGCACCTTGATCCGGTATCGCCGGCTCACTGGCTTCGCAGTTGGCAGACACGGCCGGGACCGTGCGCAGGCGCGCTTCCATTCCGGTGCTTTCGATACCGCGAGCGACCTGTTGCGCCAGGTTGGCAACACTGCCGTTGCGGCTGTAGTAAAGCACCAGCACATAATCGGTCATGGGCGATTCAGTCCAGTAACTGCAGGGCGTTTTCCGGGGGGCGACCCAGCACCGCCTGATCGCCTTTGACGACGATGGGGCGTTCAATCAATTTCGGGTACTGAATCATCGCTGCGATAACGTCAGCATCGCTGCTTTGCGCAGACAGGCCTGCGGTCTTGTAGTCCGCTTCCTTGTTGCGTACCAGATCATGGGCATGGGCAAACCCCAGCTTGCTGATCAGGCTTTTCAATGTGGCGGTATCCGGAATATCGTCCAGATACTTTACGATAGTGGGGTTAACACCGTTCTCTTCCAGTAACGCCAGCGTCTGACGTGATTTTGAACAGCGCGGGTTGTGGAAGATAATGTAGTCGCTCATGGGATTGCATATCCTGTTTCGTAACGCTGCCATTGTAAGCTGCACACGTGCGGTGGCAAGGGGTCAACCAGAGAGGACGCGTAGAGCATGGAGAATGAGCAACCGGTAATTCCGGTGCACGCCCGGTTCGATTCCATCAAGGCGTTTTTTGCCCTGCTGGTGCGCCAGTTCAATGAAGACGGTTGCCGGCAAAGTGCTGCCGCGCTGACGTATACCACCCTGTTTGCCATCGTCCCGGTGATGACGGTGAGTTTTGCGGTGCTGTCGTCGGTACCCGCCCTGAAAGACAAGGGCGCCCAGTTCCAGGCATGGGCGTTTGAGTATTTTGTACCCTCCGCAGGCAATATGCTGCTCGATCACCTGCAGTCCTTTGCCAAACAGGCAGCAAACCTGACCGGGTTGGGCATTGTGTTTCTGGTGATCACTTCCATCCTGATGCTGAGCACGGTTGAGCAAACCCTGAACCGTATCTGGAAAGTGCAGACCCCGCGTAAAGGTCTCACCAGCTTGTTGATGTATTGGGCGGTGCTGTCATTGGGGCCGATTTGTCTGGGCCTGGGGTTGGCGATCTCGTCGTATCTCACCTCGCAGGCCATCTTCAGCGACACGGTGAGCTACCTGGGCGGTGTGCGGCTATGGCTGTCCTTGCTGCCGTTCCTGTTCACCACCGCCATGCTGACACTGATGTACACGGTGGTGCCCAATACCAAGATTCCGT
>NZ_LWFX01000509.1:0-1302 GCF_001635175.1 Alcanivorax sp. HI0083
ATTCATGAAGACTTATTTCGCCGCCGCTGTTCTCGGCTGCACCGTTGCGTTTGCCGGCTGCCAGAGCCAACCGGAAGCGCCGATTAATCCTACCGCACAGAAAGAAATCTACAGCGGGATGCTCCCCTGTGCAGACTGCTCGGGCATTCGTACCACCCTGACCCTGTACCGCGATCAGCACGACAGCCCTACCCGATTCGAGCTGCGTGAAGAGTACATGAGCGGCTCCACCGTGAAACTGAATGCCGTGGAACGGGGTAACTGGGCATCGCGCAAATACCAGGAAGGCGTTACCCAGGAAGATGTCTACACCATCAACCCAGAGGCCGATGACGACACCCAACGCCAATATCTCAAGGACGCGGTCAATGCCATCGAGCAACTGGACCAGTCCGGCAACCGGATTGAATCGAACCTGAATTACCGTTTGCTCAGCAAATAATCCGTATCGATGGGACGAAAAAGGCGCTTCGGCGCCTTTTTCGTTCCCGCTCCCCCTCGCAGCCCTTTTACCTGCGGCACTTTGCCGCTACCTGTGAATACATCCCAAATAGGAATGACTTGCATTAAGAAGGTAAAACTCTTAGTATTGCGAACCCTATTCAACCCTTGACGCTCATGTAATTGCCGCGCGCCACCCTGTGATTTCCTGTCATCGGGCTTCCATTATTACGCGGTAGACTACATAAGCCTTTGTGTACCCAAGACCGGGCACCTGATCATTTGCCCATAGCTGGAGTTTTCCATGCCCCCAATTTCCCTGCACTTGCCGGAATGGTTTGTCAGTGGCGGCGCCACCATGTGGGTCCTCGCCCTGTTGTCCGTGATTGCCCTGGCCACGCTGATTTCCAAGATCCTGCAATTTGCCCGTATCCGCCCCGGCAACAGCCGCCAGGCGGACCAGCTGCTCAATGCTCTGCGTCAGGGCAAACAGCCCGGCGAGCCGGGCAAGCTCAACAGCCCCATCGACCGGGTTCTGTGGCAGTGCTGGCAGAACCGCAATCTGGACGAAGCCGCCTGGCAAGAAGAAAGCCTGCGCCTGGCGCGCAGCGGCCTGGATGAACTGCGCGGCGGCCTGCGGGTGCTTGAAGTGATCAGCGCCATCGCCCCGTTGCTGGGCCTGCTGGGTACCGTATTCGGCATGATCGGCGCTTTCCAGGCACTGGAAACCGCTGGCTCACAGGTGGATCCCTCGATTCTTTCCGGCGGTATCTGGGAAGCCCTGCTGACCACCGCCGCCGGCCTCACCGTGGCGATCCCGACTCTGGCCGCATTCCACTGGGCCGACCGCAGCATCGAGCA
>NZ_LWFX01000510.1:0-851 GCF_001635175.1 Alcanivorax sp. HI0083
CTTGCTGCCGATGCTGGGCATCACCTGGAGCTGGATGCTTGTCAAAGACGGCCAGCTCGGCAACATCAGCGATAATGTTAAAGGTCTGAATATTTTGCTAGGTCGTAACGGGTTTGTATCGCAAATCCTTTCGCGCCTTCCTGAGTTCATTCAGCCGGATTTCCACCCTGATCAACATGACACCAAAGGGCTGGAAAAACTGTGGCGTGAGAAGTTGTTCGCTGAAGGTGGCCAACTGCATGAGCTGTATAGCAATCCGGCGGCATAATAATGCTCAAGGGGGTTTAGGGAACCTCTGAATAGTTGACGACTCTGTCACCACCGTTTGCTAAAAGACACACAAAAAAATGCCGGAATTGCTTCCATGCAACTCCGGCATTACACCTTTTATCATAGCTTTTCTCTAGCCGATCTTTATTGCGCATCCTCTAGAATGAATTGTGCCGCTCGCTCGCCAATCATCATACATGGCGCGTTCGTATTACCACTGATCAACAGTGGCATGATCGAGGCATCGGCGACACGCAACCCCTTCACACCGTTTACCCGCAGACGGACATCCACCACCGCTTTTTCATCACTACCCATTCGGCAAGTGCCGACGGGATGGTAGATTGTTTCAGCGCGCTGGCGAATATCCGCGTCAATCTGGTCATCACTCTCCACGCTGGAAGCCGGTTCGTCATCACCGCCAAAAGCAGAGCTGAAAGAATGACTGTGAAACACTTTTCTGGCTAGTTTCACGCCTTCACGGAGCACAAGAATATCGTCAGGATGAGAAAGATAGTTTGGGTCTATCAAAGGCGCAGCAAATGGATCGCTATTGGCCAATCGAATCTGTCCTCGACTCT
>NZ_LWFX01000511.1:0-651 GCF_001635175.1 Alcanivorax sp. HI0083
ACGCTGCGGTCGAACAGTAGCTGGTGGTTCTGGTGGACCATGCCGATCTTGCGGCGCAGCAGGGGGATGTGGCGATTACTGAAGCCGTTCAGGTTCTGGTTATCAATCAGCACCTGCCCCTGTGTCGGGCGTTCGATCATCATGATCAGCTTCAGCAGGGTGGACTTGCCCGCCCCGGAGTGACCGGTGAGAAACGTCAACTGCCCGGCGGGGAGTGTGAATCCCACTTTGCTGAGCGCGTCTTTCCCGTTCGGGTAGCGTTTGCTGACCCGGTCAAACTGAATCATGGGCGTCCTTCGGACAGTTCAAAGTAAAAAGTTTAAAGTTCAAAGGGAAAAGCGCGGGCACGGGCACTCAAGCCGCTTCGGCCTGTGCCGCGTTTCAACTTTTAACTTTGAACTTGTCACCCCGTCACATCTTCAAACAGTGCCTGCACAAACTCTTCCGCATGGAAGGGACGCAGGTCTTCCAGTCGTTCCCCGACGCCGATAAAACGAATCGGCAGGCCAGTACGTTTGGCCAAGGCAAACAGGATACCGCCTTTGGCGGTGCCGTCGAGCTTGGTGAGTGCCAACCCGGTCACGCCAGCGGCATCGCGGAACTGTTCTGCCTGGTTGATGGCATTTTGTCCGGTGCCCGCATCGAGTACCA
>NZ_LWFX01000512.1:0-569 GCF_001635175.1 Alcanivorax sp. HI0083
CCCACGAACCGGCGGTGGAGCTGGGCAAGAAGCTGGTGGCGCTGACCCCCGATCCATTGGAGAAAGTGTTTCTGGCCGACAGCGGCTCGGTGGCCGTGGAAGTGGCGATCAAGATGGCGCTGCAGTACTGGCTGAGCCAGGGGTACACCGGCAAGGACAAACTGCTGGCCCTGCGCAACGGTTATCACGGCGATACGTTTGGCGCCATGGCGGCCTGTGATCCGGTCAACGGCATGCATTCGCTGTTCAGTGGCGTGCTGGCCAAACATTATTTTGCTGAGGCACCGCAGTGCCCCTATGACAGTGATTTCGATACGGCGGATCTGGATTCCATCCAGCAGATGCTGGCGGCCCATCACCAGGAGATCGCCGCCGTGATTTTGGAGCCGGTGGTGCAGGGCGCTGGCGGCATGCGTATTTATCATCCCACCTACCTGAAAGCGGTGCGGGCCCTGTGTGACGAGTACGGTGTGTTGCTGATCTTAGATGAAATCGCCACGGGCTTTGGTCGCACCGGCAAGTTGTTTGCGCTGGAGCATGCGGATGTGTGCCCGGATATCCTGTGCCTG
>NZ_LWFX01000513.1:0-451 GCF_001635175.1 Alcanivorax sp. HI0083
GAAATCCTGGAAGACTTTGATGTGTCTGCGGTGTTTGTGAGGCGGGATGAGGAGCCGTCAGCGGGTGAAGGGTATTACGACTTCAAGCCGGAGATCGACAGCAAGGAAGCCATTCGGGATGCCGCGGGTGAAGTGGATGCCAAAGTCATTGCCCAGTTGGAGCGCTGGTGGGACAAGTATCGTGTCTCACTGAGCGAGCTGGATGCCCAGGTTGCGGATGCTGAGAGCGTGATGAAGGGGTATCTACAGGAGCTGGGGTATGAGTAATGCTGTGCCCCATGGGTGGGAAGAGGCAACAATTTTAGAGCTCGGAAATAACCATAAGGATACGGTTCAGACCGGGCCTTTTGGGGCCCAGTTACATGCGTCCGACTACAAAAGTGATGGGGTTCCTCTAATCCTAATTAGAAATATTAAGGACTACGGATTAGATGAGAGAGACATTCCAAAG
>NZ_LWFX01000514.1:0-684 GCF_001635175.1 Alcanivorax sp. HI0083
AAGTCAGACAGCGAAAAATGTGAAGATTGCGCGAAGGATTGCCCCCCGGTTACACCCCGACATTGACCCTGGGGAGCCATCCCCGGGGTGAGAATGCCAGTCATAGCGGTTGACCGTGACATTGAGCGCTGTAATGATCGAGTTACATTCCAACGACAACACGGTGGAGGCGTTCATGAACGCATTCTGGACCCCGGATTCCCAGGCCCTGGCGCCTTACCTCTCTGCCTGGCAGAACGCCCACAAAGGCCTGCAGATCATTGCTGGATCCCTGCAACCGGGCATGACCGAGCAGGATTGCGAACTGCTGATTCGCGACTGGCTGCGTGCGCACCAACTGTTCGATCCCGCCCGGCCGCCGAAGGTGCGCTTTACCAATCAACCCAGCCGCCGTCGCTTTGGCCTGAACAGACCGGGAAAGCGCCGTTACCGGATCGGCATGGGCTATATACTGCGTTGCGATGCGGTACAAAACGGCTACGCCGCCAAGGCCTGCCTCAGCGGCCCCGACGTGGCTCCGCTGGCCGCATTACACCGCCGCCTGCGTGACTATCGCGACCAGCTACCGCTGGCCCTGGCCCGGGGAGAAACACCCCAGCAGCTTGCTGGCCGTTTCTCCGGCCTGCGCCAGCACTATCGGTTGGCGCCGCTCACCGGCACTCTGCCGGAAGGTAATCGCATCGG
>NZ_LWFX01000515.1:0-735 GCF_001635175.1 Alcanivorax sp. HI0083
CAGCAACGGCACATGGATGAGCTGGCACACGCTTTGGGCGCGCTACCTCGCAAGGACTTGCCACTGCAGGAAGATGACATTCAGGGACTGGAGGCAATCCGGACATTTGCAGGATTGCTCGGCAATGGGGATCACTGAGCTTCAACCACAAGCGTATTGCTTGCGTGTTGCGTGAACCGTGTCGCGGCCGCAGAGCGGCACAAAAAAAGCCCGCACTCATCAAGTGCGGGCTTTTTATTTGGCGGAGGGGGTGGGATTTGAACCCACGGACGGTCTCCCGTCGCCGGTTTTCAAGACCGGTGCATTCGGCCACTCTGCCACCCCTCCAAGGTGGCAGCAATAATACATGAGCAATAAGACCAGTCAACGTCGAAGCCACAATACCGTGCACGACTGGTTGAGTTTTGATCGCCGAGCGGACCCGTTCAGCTCAATCGGAATAACGACGAAAGATGCGCTGCTTGGCGCGCTCGTATTGCGCCTGGTTGATAGCCCCTTCCTGCATCAGCCGGCGGTGCTCTGCCACTTCTGCCGCCAGCCGCTCTTTCCGGTCGGGCAAAAGGGCCCAGGCTCGTTCTCCCCGTAGCTGCAGCGCGCCAAGCACCTTTTCAAAGCGCTTTCTGTCTCCACGCTGATCAAACAGGTCGAACATCACCAACCGCCCGTTACGGGTATAGAACAGCAGGCGTCGGGAGGAGCCCCGCAGGCAAATGCCGAGCCCCAGCAAGGACACTC
>NZ_LWFX01000516.1:0-567 GCF_001635175.1 Alcanivorax sp. HI0083
AAACCGCTGAGCTGAACGAAAAGATCAAGGAAATTAAAGAGCTGCAAGCCCGTCGGGATGAGTTGGTTGCACGAATGGAGGTTATTCAGAATCTTCAGGGAAATCGCCCAACTATTGTGTATGTCTTTGATGAATTGGTGCGAACCCTGCCTGATGGCGTGTTCTATTCTCAGGTCAAGCGCATCGGGGACGTATACAGCATTGCCGGGGTGGCGGAAAGTAACAATCGCATCTCCCGGTTGATGCGTAATTTCGATGGCTCCCCGTGGTTTGGTGAGGCCAATTTGCAGAATGTGACTGCGCTGGAGGATGGCTCCCAAGCGAATAAGTTTACCTTGACCGTGAAGCAGTCCTCGCCGAACAGCAAGAAAGAGGGAGAACAAAAATGAACGCCTCTGAGCTGAAAAATCTCGATTTACGGGAGTTGATGGACGAGCTTAACAGTCTGGACTTCGAAAATGTGGGGGGGTGGCCAACACCGGTCAAAGTCGGTGCCGCGTTACTCGTTTTGGTCGCTGTACTGGCGCTGGGATACTTCTTTGTTATTCAGGATGCGAATAAGCTTCT
>NZ_LWFX01000517.1:0-12258 GCF_001635175.1 Alcanivorax sp. HI0083
CGCCGCCCAGGCCGTTGCTGACCAGATCCATGACCTGATCCACACTCAGGCCGTAACGGCTGAGGGCGTTGCGGTCCGGGGTGACCACCAGTTGAGCTTCACCGGCGATCTGTTCCAGTTGCACATCGGTGGCGCCGTCGACTTCCTTGACGGCCTGAGTGATGGCTTCGCCTTTTTCCTGCAGCACGTTGAGATCCGGGCCGAACAGTTTGATGGCGAGCTGGGCTTTAACGCCGGAGAGCAGTTCGTCCACGCGCATGGCGATGGGCTGGGAAAAGTTGAGCAGCAGACCGGGATGCTTTTCCAGTTTCTGCTGAATTTTTTCCTGTAGCTCAAGCCGGTTGCTGGCGCTTTCCCATTCGCTGACGGGTTTCAGGCCGATATAGATTTCCACGTTGCTCACCGGCTCCGGGTCACCGCCGATCTCGGCGCGGCCTACCCGGCTGAGGGCGTAGGTCACTTCCGGGAAGGTCATGATTTCCTTTTCCAGTTTTTCACCGACTTCCAACGCGGTATCGAGACTGGAGGACGGTGCCAGGGTCACGCGCAAGGCCAGGGTACCTTCTTCCAGTACCGGCACGAATTCGGTGCCGATAAAGGGGGTGGTCGCCAGCGCCAACGCGAATAACCCCACGGCGGTGCCGACCACCACTTTACGCGCCTTCATAGCCTTGCCGAGCACGGTGCGGTAATGCCCCTCCAGCCAGTTCACCAACCGGTTGGGCTTTTCTTCCACGCCGTTGCGGAACAGGAAACCGGCCAGCGCCGGCACCACGATCAGCGCTACCAATACAGCGGCAGTCATGGCCAGCATGATGCTGATGGCCATGGGTACGAACATTTTTGCTTCCACCCCTTCGAAGGCGAACAGGGGCAGGAACACCACCAGGATAATGCTGGCGGCGAAGAACACCGGGCGTGCCACTTCCTGGGCGGCGTCTTTCACGCGTAAGGCAATGCCGCCTTTGGTGTCGTGGCTACCCTCTTTTCGGCTCAGATGTTTGAAGATGTTTTCCACCATCACCACGGAGCCATCCACCAGCATGCCGATGGCCACGGCCAGGCCACCCAGTGACATCAGGTTGGCGGACATGCCCAGGCTGGCCATCGCCAACAAGGCCAGGCCGATGGAGAGCGGAATGGACAACAATACCAACGCGGTGGCGCGCAGGTTCATCAGGAACAGGGCCAGTACGATGACGATAAACACAAACGCCAGCAGCAAGGCGGTAACCACGGTGCTCACTGCTTTTTCCACCAGGTCCGCCTGATCGTAGAACACCTCGAACTGCACACCCTCCGGCAGGGCCTGCTGGATGCGCGCTTCGCGCTCCTTGATGCCATCAATGGTGGCCTTGGTGTTGGCGCCCATGCGCTTGAGCACAATGCCCGCCACCACTTCACCTAACGCTTGCGGTTCACCGTTGGCATCGCGGCGGGTCATGGTGAGCGCGCCCTGACGGATCTCGCCGCCGAATTCCACTTTCGCCACATCACTCACGCGCACCTGGGTGCCGTCCACTTCCTTGAGGGGAATGGCGGCAATGTCGCCGAGCCCTTGCTCGCCACTGCCGACCCAGCCCATGCCACGAATCACCAGTTGCTCGGCGCCGCGATCCAGATACCAGCCACCGGCGTTGCGGTTGTTGGCGGCAATGGCATCCATGACCTGTTGCAGGCTCAAGTCGTAGGCGAGCAACCGGGTGGGGTTCACGTTGACCTGATACTGGCGCACTTCACCGCCATAGCTGAGCACATCGGTGACGCCGCCCACGGGCATGAGCAGCAGTTTCACCACCCAGTCGTTAAGGCTGCGCAGTTGCATGGCATCCACGCCGGAGCCCGGCTCGGCGGTGAGCAGGTATTGATACACCTGACCCAGGCCGGAGGTGTTGGGGCCCATTTCCGGGGTGCCGACGCCGTCGGGAATATCTTCCCGTGCGGCCTGCAATCGCTCGAACACCAGCTGGCGGGCGAAATAGATATCGGTGCCTTCCTCGAACACCACGGTGACGATGGACAGGCCGGTCTTGGAGATGGAACGCACCTCGGCCACCTGCGGCAATGCATACATCACTGCCTCGATGGGATAGGTGATCAGCTGCTCCACTTCTTCCGCTGCCAGGCCTTCGGCTTCGGTGTTCACCTGTACCTGGACGTTGGTCACGTCCGGGAAGGCATCCAGTTTCAGGTTGGGCAATTGCCAGCCGATCACGCCAATGGTGATGACCAGTAACAGCAACACAATGAGGCGGTTGTTCACCGCCCAATCGACAAGTCGATTAAACATGACGGTGATCCTCAGTGATTGTGAATATCGAAACCGGACTTGGCCATTTCACTGGCCAGAAAAAACGCCCCGCGAGTGACCACGCGCGTACCCGGTTCAAGACCCGTAACGATGCGGCGGTTTTCCAGCTGGCCATTGAGTTGGATTTCCACGGGTTTGTAGTGGCCAGGCTCTTCTTCCACGAACAGTTGCCAATCGCCATCGGCGCTACGGGTGAGCGCCTCTTCCGGCACGGTGAGGGTGTTCTCCGGTGCCGCCAACGCCAGTGCCACATCGGCAAACATGCCGGGGTGCAACAGATGGCCCGCATTGGGAATCGCCACTCGCACCGCAAGGGTACGGGTGACGGGATTGAGGCGATGGCCAGACTGGATCACCTTGCCGTCCACGGATGTGCCACCCACGATGACGCGGGCCGGGGTGCCGGTGCTGATCTGCAAACCGGGGCTCGGCGGCAGGGCGGCTTCGGCCCACAGTTCGGATTCATCCACCAGCGTGACCAGGGCGCTGCCCGCGGTTAACCATTGCCCTTGCTGGAAGGCATCTTCCAGCACCAGGCCATCGTCCGGCGCTGTGAGGGTATAAACCCCTTTTTCATTTTTTCCGGCTTCGATATCAGCGATGGCGCTGTTACTGAGGCCATAACCCTTGGCCCGGGCTCGCAGGGACTGGTACTGACTTTGCGCGTCCAGATAGCGCTGGTTGCCCACGGTACGCCGGCCGAGGTTTTTAACCCGCCGCCAGCCGTCCGCTGCCACTTGCAGATCACTTTGTAACTGCGCCATGGCCGGGCTGAACAGGGTGGCAATGGCATCCCCTTTTTCCATGTGCTGGCCAAGCGTGGCACTGCGAGACTGCACCTGGGAATCGATACGCACCGGCACCACCCAGGTGCGGTACTGGTTGCTGATAATTTCCGCCGGCACGGTCAGGGTCCGGGTAGCGTCGGCATCAGGCTGCAGGGTAATGACCTGCAGGTTAAGCGTCTTTTGTTGTTCTGCGGTCAGCTCCAGTGCCGCTTCTTCACTATGGGACGCTGCGCTCCCAACCTCCTTCCCATGAGCGTGCTCATCATGGTCACCGCTATTATCCGGAGCAGCCTGTTGTGCATGCTGTTCGGCTTCGTTGCTTTCGTTGTGGGCATGGTCATGATTTTCATCCGCCCAGCCCGGGTTCGCCAGGGTTGCCAGCAAGAAGATGGCCAGAGGCGTCTTTTGAAATGTCATTTTCGGTTTCATAAAAAATTTTCCATTTTTTGTAGGAGCGCCGTTCAGGGCGCGAAGAAGTTGGCACCGCGTGTCGCAGAAACCATTCGCGCCTCAAGTGGCACTCCTACAGTAATTTTTCGCTTAATTTCTCGTTTCAAGCGGTGTTATTCGCTTCGCTCACCCTGCGGCTGTTACCTCGCAAGCTCGGTTCCTACAGAACAATCATTCGTTGGCCAACTGGTTCAGCCAGTCGTTGAGCTGGGCGCTTTCATAGAGCCACTGCACCCAGGCCTGCTGCATGGCATCGCGCAGGGCGATGCCAGCCAGCCGGGTATCGAGCCGCTGATTCAAGGCCTGCAGATAGTTCTGGGTGGTGAGTTCGCCCTGCTGCCAGACGCGCTTGAGCAAGGTGTCGCTGCGCGCCAGGCTATCGCCGGTGAGTTGTTGCCAGGTTTCCCAGCGCTCGCGCCGCTGCTGGTAATCGCTCAACGCTCCGTCCAGCCGGGCCTGAATGTCGTTGCGGGTTTTCTCCAGCAGTGCACGCCGCTCTTCACTGTCCGCCAGGGCAGCTTCATAGCCTGGCTTGCCGGTATTGAAGAACTTCAATGGCAGGCTGAAATCCACGCCCCACAAATTTTCGCCACCTTCCTGGCCCACGCGCAGGCCCAGGGTCGGGTCGGTGTTGCGTTGTTTGTCTGCCACCGATACCCCTCGCTCAGCCAGCGCCAGTTGCTGCTCGGCCAACTGCAAATCGAAGCTGGTGGGGAGCCGTTGCACGACACCATGGGTGAGTGACGGGGCCTGCCAACGGTCCGCCGCCGGCAAGGCCACCGCGGGTTGTTGGCTGGCCAGTTGCTGGCGCAATGTGGTGGCAGCACGGGTGGCGGCACTTTCCGCATCCGCCAGGGCCTGCTGGGCCTGCCCCAGTGACAGGTAGGCCAATTGCGCATCCACCTGCCCCACATCCCCCGCCTGTTCGCGGCGGCGAATCAGGTCGGTGAGATCGCGCAGCTGCTGTTCCTGCTCACGGGCGGCCGCCAATTGCTCGCGGGCGGCGGCATGGGCCACCAGCGCATTGAGGCTGTCCGCCAGCAGGCGGGCGCGGGCCTTGTCGCCACGCAGCTGCGCCAGCTGATCCCGTACGGCCACGGCATCACGGCGGGCGCGGGCCTTGCCGGACCAGTCCAGCGTCTGGCTGAGGCCCACGGTCTGGGTGATATCGAGGCTGTCTTCGTAGTCGATATTCAATGAAGGGTTATAAAGCGGCTGCGATAAAGCCCGGCTTTGCGCCAGCAACCGTTCCTGCTCCGCCTGGATGGCCCGGCTGGCCGGTAGCTGGCTGACCTGGCGCTGCACCCATTGCGCCCACTGCGCGGGCGAGGAAGAAGAATCGGCCGACGCGCTGGCATACGCGCACACGGCCAGTAACAGTGCGGCCATGCGCACTGGGGTCTGGATTCCCATGGGGAAACTCCTGATGTCTCAAAACGTTACGTCAAGAACAATGCCGACGCTCGCCACGGCGCACATTCACCGATGGACAAGGCAACAAAGTCGGGGAAACGAAGAAACGATCAGGCTATAGGAGGACGGAAAGGGTTATCGGCCGGGGCATCCGGCAGGAAGGGGCGCAACGCCATTTGACCTGCAGAGGGCGGGGCCAGGCGCAGCGGCTCACAATCGGTGGAGGCCATGAAACCATGGCATTGACAGCAATGGTCGCCGCCTTTGTCCAGCACATCCGCACTGACCAGATCCTGCTGGACCTGTTCCAGCGAGGCAGCTGCGCCACCATCGTGCCCGTGATGCATGGCATCCAGCACCAGTACATGAGTACTGATGACAAGCAGCAATGTGTAGACCAGTGCTTTCATGGGATGCCCGCTAACGAGGGAAGAGTCGCAACCTTGCGATACCCATAGACCGCCGTCAAGACAATCGGTTCCCCGTCACCTGTGGGTACGATCCGGTCATCCCGTTTTCCGAATCGGCATCGTATAGTGTCGGCTCCGTTTCGCCGGAATGAAAAAGGAAAACCATGAGCCACATTGACCAGATCAAAAACGACATTCTCGCCCACCCACTGCACCGGGCCTGCGAACTGGAACTGGTAAGCGCGGTGGATGGCCGCAGTGAAGTGCGTTTCCCGGTGAATGATTTCACCACCAACCCCCAGGGTGCCCTGCATGGCGGCATCGTTTATGCCTTGATGGATGTGGCCTGCTTTTTTGCGGCGGCCTCCAGACTGCCACCCGAGCAGCACGCGGTGACCATCGAAACCCATAGCAGCGTGCTGCGTGCCGCCAGCCGGGGCGAACAGGTCGTGATCCGCGCCCATGTGGACCGCCTGGGCCGAACCCTTGCTGCCATGCGGGCTGAAGCCTATGCCATAAACGCGCAGCAGCAGGAACGCCTGATCGCCACCGGATCGGTGACCAAAGCCATCGTGCAGATCACGTAGCCGTTTTTTTGCGCGTTTTCCCCGCGCTTTTCCCCACCATTGTGCGGTTTTCGTCCCTGCCGGATAAACGGCTATCCGGACGGCATGACCGGCTCCTTGCCGTTGCCCGAACCAATTGTCAGCCCCTATAGCGGGGCGTATCGTAAAACCTGATACCCGTGTGCCCACCCTTAGCGGAAAAGGGTGAGCACAATGTAGCACGCCGTGAATGAGGGACTCACCATGTATCAGGTCATGGTCGTGGACGATGAGGAATACATCCTCAAAGCCTTGAAGCGCACTATCAATACCTACACCGACTGGGAAGTGGAAACCTACCAGGACCCCCACGAAGCCCTGCGCCGGGCGCGCACTACCGTATTCGATGCGGTGATCACCGACTATATGATGCCGGAGATGAATGGCCTGGAACTGCTACAGGAACTGCGCGACCTGCAACCCGACACCATTCGTATTGTGCTGACCGGGGTGATCGACATCGAGACGGTCATGTCCGCGATCAACAAAGCCGGCGCATTCCGCTTTATCCCCAAACCCTGGGACGACGACCAGTTACTCGACAATATCCGCGAAGGCCTGAAGTTCCGCGATATTTTGCTGGAAAACCGTATTCTGGCGGAAACCGTGCGGGAACAACGCGAGACCCTGCGCAGCATGGGCTACGAAGGCTAGCCCTTTCAGCCCGACAAACAACAACTCACGGCGCGGCGCATGAATAGCTTGCTCGACAAAACGGACATCGGCTTTGGCATGGAAGCCCAGGGGCTGTTCCTGGTATCTTCCACGGTGATCCTGCTGATCATCATTTTCTTTCTGTACAAAACCTACCGCACCTCCATCAACGTGGAAGCCAAACTGGCCGAGTTTTCGTCGCTGACGAACAACCGCTTTGGCCGCAAGATGCACCTGATCGAGGTCAACGCAGACGAATACAAACTCAACAAGGCGCTGCTCGGCCCACTGGCGCGCATCATCGACGAGTACTGTGTGCTGACCACCGACCGCCACGGCACCATCACCTTTGCCAACGGCAAATTTCTGGCCCTCAGCGGTCATTCCTTTTCCCGCCTGATCGGACAGAACGAAAGTTTCAATCACCCCGACGATGATTCACTGCCAGTGATGCAGTGCGACCAGGCGCTATCCGGGGTGTGGAACGGGGAGGTTTGCAACCGCCATGCGGACGGCAGCCGTTACTGGATGAACATGTTCCTGTTCCCGCTTTCCTACATTTCCGATGAAGACGATGGCTATATTTATTTCGGTACTGATATCACTGATATCAAAACGGAAAACAACCAGCTGATGCAGGAAGTGAAGGACAAGAGCCAGAAATTGAATCAGGTGGAATCACTGCTTCTTCACTCGGAAAAAATGGCGTCACTGGGCACTATCTCGGCGGGCATTGCCCATGAAATCAACAACCCGATTGCCTTTGTGTCATCCAACCTGAACCGCAGCCGGGACTATCTTGGCACCATGGCGGGGATTATTCAGGGGCTACAAAAACGCATTAGCGAAGAAAAATTTCAGCAATTTCTTGACGCAGAAACCAACCTGAATGTGGATGCCCGCAAGCTGACCTTCATGATGGCGGACTACCCCGCCTTGATGGACGAAACCGACGAAGGCATCGAACGGATCAAGAAAATCATTCGCGACCTGAAACACTTTTCCCACAATCAGCCGGAAGCCTTTTCGCCAACGGATATCGCCACCTGTATGGCAATGTCTTTGAACCTGGCAAAGCATGAACTGAAAAACCGCATTACCGTGAGCCACTCACTGCCGGATTCCATGCCGTTGATTAACGGCTCGGAAAGCCAGCTGTCGCAGGTTTTCATGAATGTGTTCGTCAACGCCGCTCAGGCCATCGAAGGGAAAGGCAATATCACTATTGCCGGCCACTGCGATGAACAATGGTGCACCCTGACTATTACCGACGACGGCCCCGGCATTGCTGAAGATACTCTCAAACAGATTTTCGAACCCTTCTATACAACCAAACCGATCGGCCAGGGCACCGGACTTGGGCTGTCTATTTCCCACGACATCATCCAGCACCACGGCGGCACCATGACCGTGGAAAGCCAACTTGGCGCCGGCACCACCTTTACCATCCGGCTGCCGCTGAAGCAGACCGACCGGGCCGATGCAGCCTGATTTCGTTTACACCCTCACCACACCCGCCGGGGCGCAGCAACGCATCCCGATTACGCTGGTTGAGCAACACGGCACCATCGCTATCCCCGATACCTTTACCCCACCGGACTGGGCAGAACTGAGCTACCACCAGTGCAGCCACTGCCCACTGGACCCACGCGAGCACCGCTATTGCCCCGTCGCCCGCAACCTGGCCTATCTGTTACCCGATTGCGCCCTGGGGGATTCATTTCAGCCGGTGACGCTGGACGTACAAACATGGCAACGCAACTACCATCAGGACACCACCCTGCAGCGGGCTCTCAGCTCCCTGTTCGGGCTGATCTGCGCACTGAGTGACTGCCCGCATACGCGCTTCCTGCGCCCCATGGCCAGCTTTCACCTGCCGCTGAGCAGCGACACCGAAACCCTGGTACGCACCGCCAGCCTGTACCTGCTGCAACGCTACATCCGCAACCGCCAACAACCGGAACAGAGCATTTCCCTGGACGGCCTGAATGCGCGCTACGATGCACTCAATGAACTGAACCGTTGTTTTACCGGGAGGCTGCGCCAGCGCGGTGAGTCCGATGCGCCGATCAATGCGTTAGTGCTTTTGCATGTGACCGCGCGGGAAATGCACTGGAATCTGGAAGAAGAACTGGAGAGCCTGGCGGCGTTGTTTGCCGGGAGCGACAGTTAGATAAACGCCCAGGCGCCAGGATGTCGGATTACGCCGCTACGCGGCTAATCCGACCTACACGAAGCACAGCGTTTACAATAAAGCGGCGTAACCCGACACCAGCGAACGCAATCTCCCATTCAATCAGCCCCCCAACCAAAACCCACCGTTATTCTTCCGCGCCCAGATAGCGATTCACCACTGTGCGCCACTCCTGGGTCGGGAGAATTTCCAGCATGGCCTGATCCAGCCGCTCACGCAGGGGGCTGCCATTAGCCATGGCAAAGGCATAACTTTCTTCGCGAACCAGCGATGGCAACACCAACGCATTGGTGGTGCCACGCTCGCGCAACATATAACGCATCACAGGCGCATCGGAGACCAGGGCATCTACCTCGCCAATCATCACCGCGCGCAGTGCCTGCTGGTTATTCGGGTAAGGCACAAAGTTTGTACCCTGACCCGCCAGCCAATGGGCACCGCTGGTGCCGTCCACCGCCGCCACTTTTACCCGGGGCAAATCGGCCGCGCCATTGATACGCGACTGCAGCTCATTCAGCGTCACACTGGAGGCAATGGCGGCAGTGAAACCGGAAATGGTGATGATGCTGACAAACATCCAGATCAAGCCCACAACCCGGCCGCCGGCACTCACTGGCGCCTTGTCGCCGTACCCCACCGTGGTCATGGTCACCGCCGACCACCAAAAGCCGCTACCGATACCCTGGCTGGCAGAGCCACCGAACTGCTCTGGATTCTTGCGCCGCTCCAGCAACCAGATCAGCAATCCCACCAACAACAGCACTAACACCAGCGCCAGCACGGCTGACATAAACTTCCAGCTGAACAGGTTGCGCAGTGTCGCCACCCAACCACTCGCTTCATTGCGGGTGGCAATCCCCAGGCCCGCCCGAAACATGGGCTGGGTGAAATCCAGTCGCCGCTCACGGTCGGCGGTCACGCTAACCGCACCAATGGCCACATCCGCCTGGCCCTGCTCCACCGCCGCCAGCATTTCCGCCACCGACCCATAAGGCCGCAGGCGATACTCCAAGCCGGCCTTTTCCGCCACCTTCTCCCACAGTTCCACGCTGATGCCGTCCCAGCGATCTCCTTGCTGATAACTGAAAGGCGGCGACGCTTTCACCGCCACCGTTAACGGTGCGGCCTGCGCCGTTGAAACCAGCCCCCATAGGCAAACCAGTACCAGTGCGAGTATTCTGCCGTTCAATGTGTTGCTCCTTTTTCTTCCACTACCAACGCGGTAACCCATGCCCCAACGTCCGCGAGCATTGAGCCTGTTGCTGCTCATCAACTTATTCGTGCTCTCACCGCCAGGCAACGCCCACGGCATCCTGCCGGATGAAATCCCCATGGCCGCTGGCACGGCACTGCGCGAGCCCGGCGACCTGGAACCACAAACGGCGGTGCTCACGGATCACTGGGCGCCGCACTCACTGAGCTTTACTCAGGGACAGGCCGTGTTACTGACCCTGGATAATGCCAGCCCGGAGTGGCATTTGCTTGCCCTGGTCGATGATACGGCCCTGCGCGACCAGAGCCTGATCCACCGGCTGATGCCTGACCTGCGCAAGGACTACCCCAACACCCGCCTGAGCGAACCCGGCACCCGTGTGCAACTGCCCTGGCGTTTCGACAAACCCGGCGAGTATACCCTGCGTTGTTTACGTGCCGAGCACCAGCAACACAGCCCCGCATTAACGATTACCGTCCGAGCCATTGCCCCCCGATAGTGCTTCACCGGCCGAAGATCCATCGCCACACGCCGCAAACAATCAGGTCTGTTTTGTCGCAATTGCGTGATAAACCCAAAAAAAGCCCCGGCAAGTGCCAGGGCAAGGGGAAAACCGGAAACTGTCCGGCAACAGAGTCAGCGTTCGTTATGCTGTATCGGCATGCTCTTCTTTCACCCGGAACCAGGCCGCGTACAGCGCGGGCAGGAACAGCAGGGTCAGCGCGGTGGCCACAATCAGACCACCCATGATCGCCACTGCCATGGGGCCAAAAAAGACACTGCGCGATAACGGAATCATTGCCAGAACAGCGGTTAGCGCGGTCAACGCAATGGGCCGGAACCGGCGGACTGTGGATTCAATAATCGCATCCCAGGCAGTGAGCCCCTGTTCCATGTCCTGACCAATCTGGTCAACCAGAATCACAGCGTTACGCATGATCATGCCGGCCAGTGCGATCGTGCCCAGCATGGCGACAAACCCGAATGGTTTCTGGAACAACAGCAGGAAGAAGGTCACCCCGATCAGCCCCAGCGGCGCCGTGATAAAGACCATCACCGACAACGGGAAACTGCGCAGCTGCAACATCAGCAAGGTAATCACCACCAGAATGAACAGTGGCATCCCTGCGTTGACCGATTTCTGGCCCCGGGCCGATTCTTCCACCGTGCCACCCACCTGTAGCAGATAGCCCGGCGGCAGATCCGCCTGCACCTGGGACAAGGTGGGCATGATTTGCTGCATCAGCGTGGCTGGCAAAGCACCGTCTTTCACATCCGCCAGCACTGTCACCGTCGGCAAACGATCACGATGCCAGATGATGCCTTCTTCAAAGCCGGACTCCAGGTTCGCCACCTGGTTCAACGGCACGCTGCGGCCACTCGCTGTTTGTACCGCCAGGTTGCCCAGTAACCCCAGCGCGTGGCGTTCATGGTTGTCGCCTCGCACTTCCACATTGATCAGTTCGTTATCTTCCCGGTACTGGCTCACCGCCACACCGGAAAGCGATGACTGCAACGCCGTGGACAAATCCGAGGTGGTAATGCCCAGGGTTCGAGCGCGGTCCTGGTCTACTATCAGACGCACCACCTTGCTGGGCTCTTCCCAATCCAGGTGCACATTGGCAGTGTGCGCATTATCACGCACCTTTTCCGCTACCCTGCGCGCCAACTCCCGCACCTGGGAAATATGCTCACCGGACACACGCAGCTGAATCGGATAGCCCACAGGCGGACCATTCTCCAGTCGTGATACGCGGGTGCGCACCGCCGGAAATTCCCGCTCCAGGGTGTCCATTAACCATTCACGAACTTCCTCGCGCTCTTCCACGTTGCGGGTGAGCACCACAAACTGGGCCACACTGGCAGCCGGTAATTTCTGATCCAGTGATAGATAGAAACGGGGAGAACCGCTACCCATATAACCCACGTAATTTTCGATCATCTCGTTTTCGCCCAGCATAGCTTCCAGACGCAACGCTTTTTCCTGGGTCGCGGTCAGCGAGGCCCCCTCTTCCAACTTCATGTCCACCATCAGCTCAAGCCGGCCGGACGCCGGGAAGAATTGCTGAGGCACAAAACGGAATAGAAAAAGTGAGAACACGAAGATGCCCACGGTCAGCCCGATGACCGTTTTCCGGTAGCGCACACACCACTCAACCCAGCCACGGAAACGACGATAGAACGGCTTCTGGTAAGGATCGTGCACATCCCCACTGGCAT
>NZ_LWFX01000518.1:0-1111 GCF_001635175.1 Alcanivorax sp. HI0083
AAGCAGCAGCACCAGAAAAACGCCCACGACAAGGCGCACGCTGAAAATGCGCTGTTCGTGGGGATGGTCTTTCAGCGTTAATGGTCGGCGCATGTTGGCGTCTGTGTGAGGCGATAACGATCAGCGATGATAGGGGTGCCCGGTCAGTAGCGTCCAGCCCCGGTACAGCTGTTCTGCCAGCAGCACGCGGACCAGAGGGTGTGGCAATGTCAGGTTCGAGAGGCTCCAGCACTCATGTGCGCTGGCTGACAGTTGCGGGCACAGGCCATCGGGGCCGCCTACCAGCAATACCAGATCCTGGCCCACGTCTTTCAACTCGCCCAGTTTACGGCTAAGTGCAGGGGTGTCCAGGGCTCGACCGTTGACTTCCAGTGCCACGATTTTTGCGCCGGGGTATTTCTCTACACGTTTACGCAGAACATCCGCTTCCGCGCGAATCTGGCTGCCGGCATCGCCTTTGCCGCGTTTGGGCATGGGGATCTCTTCCAGCGTCAGGCGCATGTCCGGGGGCATGCGCTTCTGGTATTCGTTGTAGCCTTCGGTCACCCAGGCGGGCATGCGGGTGCCGATGGCCAGCAGAACAATGCGCATGGATTACGAGTCTTGCTGTTGGTCGCGGTCCGGGTGGTGCTGGGGGTTCTTCCACAGCCGTTCCAGGTCATAGAACTCGCGGGTGGCGGGTAACATCAGATGAACAATCACATCGCCCAGGTCCACCAGAATCCACTCGCCGGTGTTTTCCCCTTCGGTTCCAATGGGCGGGAAGCCGGCGTTCTTGGCCGCATCGGTCACGCTGTCGGCCAGGGCTTTCACATGGCGGTTGGAGGTGCCGCTGGCGATAACCATGTTGTCCGCGACACTGGTGATTTCACGCACATCCAGTGGAGTGATGTTTTGGGCTTTGACTTCTTCCAGGGCGTCGATGACCAGTTGCAGTAGCGGGGTGTCAGCGCTCATGGGGCCTCATGATTGATTAAAGGGAGTAAGTTTCGCCACATTATACAGGTCGTGGCGGTGAATATGCGTAATCACGGCGTCATCCAGTGCCGGGCAGCGCCCTTTTTCTGCCAGGGCCTGACGAATGGCGGTGGCAGAGACGTCCAGAAAGGGC
>NZ_LWFX01000519.1:0-1740 GCF_001635175.1 Alcanivorax sp. HI0083
AACGCAACGCAGCGACCTTAACGCCCTGCCCCGCCAGCGCATCGGCCAGCGGATTCAGCGCATCCATATTGATATCGCCCAGCACCAAGGCGGCACCGCGCTTGCCCAGTTCTTCTGCCAGCAACTTGCCAAACCCGCTGGCGGCACCGGTAATCAGTGCCGTCTTGCCGGTAAAATCGAGAATCGGATCCATTGTGCTCTCCTTCGTGGAACCGCGGCGAGGCAAACTCACTCTCCGCTTTCAACATCCATCACTTGCTACAAAGCCGCTGCAGGAGCGCCGTTGAGGGCGCGAACGAAGGTGGCAAAACGCTAAGCAGCAGTACCCTAAAAATCCACCCCGCTCTGCCATACCCAGAACGCCCTTCGCGCTGCGCGCGGTTCGTCCCCTGGAAGGGAACTTGTATGTTTGAATGCTCTTCCTGCAACCATGCAGGACTTGCCGGGGTGGAGGGACCAAAGGAGCATCTGACCCAAGGGTACAGACGGTAGGAGATTTGGCCCCACCCCGCACCTATTCATACGCCGATAAAGAATCCATCGGCTGAGTTGCACCTCAGACCGACGATACCTAGCAAGCCAGCGTTCAGGTGCGCCCCGACAAGCATGTGTAACCTAGCGCAAGGGGCTGTTCAGTGGCAATGCAAGTAGAATCCTCCATTATCGGCATCGACGTGGCCAAGGCCGAGTTGGTCATCTATTTCCTGGGCCAGACCTATTCCATTGAGAACACACCCCAAGCCATTCGGGCTTGGCTCAAGGATCTGCCTTCCCTCTGCGAGATAGCCATCGAGGCCACTGGCACTTATCACATGGATGTCATTGAGCTGGCCCACCGTAAAGGCCACCACATCTACGTGATTGATGGTTCTCGCCTCCACCATTACCGCAAGGGCACAGGGGGTCGCGCAAAAACGGACGCCTCTGATGCGCAGCTACTTGCCCGCCATCTGCAAAATGAAAAAGGGGCCTTGCGCCGCTGGAGCCCGCCACCCAAGGCGTATCGGACGCTGCAGACCCTGCTGCGCCGCCGTGCGGCACTGGTCAAGGCGCGAACCATTATCCAGCAAAGCCTGGGTGCAGAGCCGCTACTCAAAGCGGGCTTGAAGAGGTTGATCTCTCAGATCAACACGCTGGATGCACAGATCCAGAAACACCTTCGCGACACGGTAAGAGACGCTGGGCTCAGCGAACAGGTGCAACGGTGCAAGGCCCTGGAGGGCGTGGGCGATCTGACCGCCTACGCTCTGGTCATGGCCTTCTTAAGGGGCGACTTCAGGAACAGTGATGCCTTCGTGGCCTTCCTGGGGATGGACGTTCACGTGAGAGACTCAGGCACCAAAACCGGCAAGCGAAAACTGACCAAGAAAGGGGACTCAGAAGCTCGCAGGCTGCTTTACTGCGCGGCCATGGCCGCTCGCCGGAGCAAGCGTTGGGCAGGGGTCTATCAGGCTTATCTGGATCGAGGGCTGGCAACTACCCAAGCGTTAGTCATCCTGGCGCGCAAACTGGTTCGTATCGCCTTCGCGCTTATGAAAAATGGCACCGACTATCAGCCGGCCCCTGCCTCATGAAGACTGGGGTGGACAACATAGAATCTCCTACAGTTGATAACGGTGCGAAGGCAGGCAGGGCCGTCCGGCCCTGCCTGCCTTCGCACCGTTATCAACTGTAGGAGATTCTATGTTGTCCACCCCAGTCTTCATGAGGCAGGGGCCGGCTGATAGTCGGTGCCATTTT
>NZ_LWFX01000520.1:2500-5635 GCF_001635175.1 Alcanivorax sp. HI0083
TACTGAATACATAGGTATGCGAGGCGAACGCGGGGAACTGAAACATCTAAGTACCCGTAGGAACAGAAATCAATTGAGATTCCGTCAGTAGCGGCGAGCGAACGCGGATTAGCCCTTAAGTCTGTGAATGATTAGGAGAACGGTCTGGGAAGGCCGGCCATAGTGGGTGATAGCCCCGTATCCGAAAATCTGATCAGGTGAAATCGAGTAGGTCGGAGCACGTGAAACTTTGACTGAATGTGGGGGGACCATCCTCCAAGGCTAAATACTCCTGGCTGACCGATAGTGAACCAGTACCGTGAGGGAAAGGCGAAAAGAACCCCGGAGAGGGGAGTGAAATAGAACCTGAAACCGTGTACGTACAAGCAGTCGGAGCCCTCTTTGTGGGGTGACGGCGTACCTTTTGTATAATGGGTCAGCGACTTAATTTCAGTAGCGAGGTTAACCGTTTAGGGGAGCCGTAGGGAAACCGAGTCTTAATAGGGCGTTTAGTTGCTGGGATTAGACCCGAAACCGGGCGATCTATCCATGGGCAGGTTGAAGATGCGGTAACACGCATTGGAGGACCGAACCGACTACCGTTGAAAAGTTAGCGGATGACCTGTGGATCGGAGTGAAAGGCTAATCAAGCTCGGAGATAGCTGGTTCTCCCCGAAAGCTATTTAGGTAGCGCCTCGGACGAATACCACTGGGGGTAGAGCACTGTTTCGGCTAGGGGGTCATCCCGACTTACCAAACCGATGCAAACTCCGAATACCAGTGAGTACTATCCGGGAGACACACGGCGGGTGCTAACGTCCGTCGTGAAGAGGGAAACAACCCAGACCGCCAGCTAAGGTCCCCAAATTCCAGTTAAGTGGGAAACGATGTGGGAAGGCTCAGACAGCTAGGAGGTTGGCTTAGAAGCAGCCACCCTTTAAAGAAAGCGTAATAGCTCACTAGTCGAGTCGGCCTGCGCGGAAGATGTAACGGGGCTCAAACTGGATACCGAAGCTGCGGCAGCAGACTTGTTCTGCTGGGTAGGGGAGCGTTGTGTAAGCCTGTGAAGGTGTGTTGAGAAGCATGCTGGAGGTATCACAAGTGCGAATGCTGACGTGAGTAACGATAATGCGGGTGAAAAACCCGCACGCCGAAAGACCAAGGTTTCCTGCGCAACGCTAATCGGCGCAGGGTGAGTCGGCCCCTAAGGCGAGGCAGAAATGCGTAGCTGATGGGAAACGGGTTAATATTCCCGTACTTCTTATAACTGCGATGGAGAGACGGAGAAGGCTATGCCTACCGGGCGTTGGTTGTCCCGGGGAAAGGCTGTAGGCTGAGGTGTTAGGCAAATCCGGCACCTTAAGGCTGAGAGTCGAGACCACTGGTCCTTTGTGACCGGGAAGTGGTTGATGCCATGCTTCCAGGAAAATCTTCTAAGCTTCAGGTTATAAGGAACCGTACCCCAAACCGACACAGGTGGTTGGGATGAGTATTCTAAGGCGCTTGAGAGAACTCGGGTGAAGGAACTAGGCAAAGTGGTACCGTAACTTCGGGAGAAGGTACGCCGCTGACGGTGATGGGATTTACTCCCTAAGCTATCGGCGGTCGCAGTGAAAAGGCCCCTGCAACTGTTTATTAAAAACACAGCACTCTGCAAACGCGTAAGCGGACGTATAGGGTGTGACGCCTGCCCGGTGCCGGAAGGTTAATTGATGGGGTTAGCTTCGGCGAAGCTCTTGATCGAAGCCCCGGTAAACGGCGGCCGTAACTATAACGGTCCTAAGGTAGCGAAATTCCTTGTCGGGTAAGTTCCGACCTGCACGAATGGCGTAATGATGGGGGCGCTGTCTCCACCCGAGACTCAGTGAAATCGAAATCGCAGTGAAGATGCTGTGTACCCGCGGCTAGACGGAAAGACCCCGTGAACCTTTACTATAGCTTCACAGTGGACTTTGAACCTGTTTGTGTAGGATAGCTGGGAGACTTTGAAGCAGTGACGCTAGTCATTGTGGAGTCGTCCTTGAAATACCAGCCTGGCATGTTTGAGGTTCTAACCTGGGTCCCTTATCGGGATCGGGGACATTGTGTGGTGGGTAGTTTGACTGGGGCGGTCTCCTCCCAAAGAGTAACGGAGGAGCACAAAGGTACCCTCAGCACGGTCGGACATCGTGCAACGAGCGTAAAGGTAGAAGGGTGCTTGACTGCGAGACCTACAAGTCGAGCAGGTGCGAAAGCAGGTCTTAGTGATCCGGTGGTTCTGTATGGAAGGGCCATCGCTCAACGGATAAAAGGTACTCCGGGGATAACAGGCTGATACCGCCCAAGAGTTCATATCGACGGCGGTGTTTGGCACCTCGATGTCGGCTCATCTCATCCTGGGGCTGAAGCCGGTCCCAAGGGTATGGCTGTTCGCCATTTAAAGAGGTACGCGAGCTGGGTTTAGAACGTCGTGAGACAGTTCGGTCCCTATCTGCCGTGGGCGTTGGAGATTTGAGAGGAGCTGCTCCTAGTACGAGAGGACCGGAGTGGACGAACCTCTGGTGTTCCGGTTGTCACGCCAGTGGCATTGCCGGGTAGCTACGTTCGGACGGGATAACCGCTGAAAGCATCTAAGCGGGAAGCCTCCCTCAAGATGAGATCTCCCTGGGAACTTGATTCCCCTGAAGGGCCGTTGAAGACCACAACGTTGATAGGCTGGGTGTGGAAGCGTTGTAAGGCGTGAAGCTAACCAGTACTAATTGCCCGTGAGGCTTGACTATATAACACCAAAGCAGTTACTCGGCACATCAAGCCAGGTAACGCAAAGATACGGTGTGAGAGATACTAACCTTGCAGTTGAATAGCAAACTTCTCGTTACCCAATTTGGCTTTGCCGGTGAGCAAGCAGTTCTACTTCGGTAGAGAACACCGGTAAGGCAACCTATTTGGTCATCCTGATTATTCAGGACAACCAAACCAGTTTGCCTGACGACCATAGAATGTTGGAACCACCTGATCCCATGCCGAACTCAGAAGTGAAACGACATATCGCCGATGGTAGTGTGGGGCTTCCCCATGTGAGAGTAGGTCATCGTCAGGCTCTTAAACCAAACAAAAGACCCCCGCCACGAAAGTGACGGGGGTTTTTTGTTTGGTTTAAGATACGGTGAACTCCTC
>NZ_LWFX01000521.1:0-1529 GCF_001635175.1 Alcanivorax sp. HI0083
ACGGTGACTTCCGCGAAGGGGTGCGGGCCTTGTTGATCGACAAGGATGGTAAGCCCGGGTTCCGCCATCGTGATGTGGCGTCGGTGCCGAAAGCCTACATCGATAGCTTTTTCCGTTGCCCGGCGCCGAAGCATCCACTGGCGGATCTGGGTAAGACCCGGTAATCCCGGCAACACACAAAAAAGGCGCTTCGGCGCCTTTTTTGTTTAGGAAGGGGGGCGGGTCGAGTAGATACCGTCTCTCCCAATGAACCACAACCCCTCTCAAACGGGCTGTGGTTCATATTCTTTCTGGTGCGCCAGCACGCCGTAAGCGATGTGCACCAGTTTTCTCATGGCCGCGCCCAGCGCTGACATCTTTCGTTTGCCTGCAGCACACAGCCGTTGATATTGGCGCCGAATGCTGGGGTTATGCCGCATCGCCACAACGGCACCCATGTATAACTTTTGCCGCAACGCGGGGTCGCCATTCTTCGAGAGCCGCGGCGCGTGCCTGACCGAACTGCCCGAGGTCCACTCCACCGGCACCAGCCCCATGAAGGCCGCCACTTGTCTGCCACTCTTGAAGCGCCTTGATCGTAGTGCCACCAACAAATGCACCGACAGCACCTCGCCAATACCGGGAATACTCTCCAGCAAGCCTCTATCGCGCTTCAGGCCGTCATGGCGATCAATATGCTCATCCACTTCCTTGACCAGTCGTTTGGCCTCCCGTCGCAGCAACGCCAGCACATGCGTAATCGAGTGCTCCGCTTGCGTATCCCGGTTGAACTGCGCCTTTTCTAACCGGTTCTGTTCCCGCTGAATGTCCTTTTGCACCGTCTCCAGCCGTTTCGCCAGCTGCTTGAGGGTCCGCACTTCCTCTGGCTCAGGCTGCCAAGGCGTCAGCTCCGGGTTGGCTAGAGCAAAATGGGCAATGCGTTTGCTGTCTTTCTTGTCACTCTTGCCTTGATCGCCCAGGGAACGGGCGTAGTAGCGCACGCGGGCAGGGTTCAGCACGTAGACCGTCACACCGGCTTGGTGCAACCAGTGCGCCAGGGGTTCGTGATAGATGCCGGTGGCTTCCAGATACACCTGAAGTTCGCCGGGGGACGCGCCGGTTTGTTTGAGCAACCATGACAGCAGCGCGGGATAATGATCGTGGGCATTGGGAAATACCCGGGTTTTTACCTTGCCGGCCTGCGCATCACGCAACCAGCACAGATCGAGCTTTTTCTTACTGACATCAATACCGATGGTAGCCATCTCTCCACTTCTCCTTGTTCGTGCAGCCTCATCCGGTCAACGAAGGGCTCGGATACCGTTCAAGTTTTGAGAGAAATGCTGGCGGGACCTATCTACATCACAGGCTCAGGGCCTCAGGTCGAATACGGGTTGCCCGCCAGCAGTGGCGGAAGGGTAGCAAATCCTTCCGCCGGAGAGACACAAGGTCGGATTAGTCTTAAAGACGTAATCCGACACTCGCCCCATGGGACAGCGGCGACATTGAATGTCGGCTTACGGCCTTCGGCCTCTCTGTGCCCTCGGGTA
>NZ_LWFX01000522.1:0-1493 GCF_001635175.1 Alcanivorax sp. HI0083
TTTCTGGATCAGGGGGTGATTTACCACACGGCTGAGCTGAGGGAGCGACTGGAAGTGTCGGCGCGGGACAATCTCAGTCAGGCTTTGGGGAAGCTTTCAGAGGGCTGATTGTCTTACGCTTTGGGAAATGGGAGATCTCGGTAGTGTTCAGAATTCTGTGTCACTTCTTTAATCTACACACCAAAGAGGTGATACATGACCAAACCCACATTCGACATTGATGCTGCTCTCAAGGCCCTACAGGAAGGCAAAGACCTGACCGGCAAAGACGGCATTCTCACGCCGCTGATCAAGCAGCTCACAGAAGCCGCGATGCAAGCCGAGCTGGACAATCATCTTACAGAAGAGACCGCGCCGAACCGCAAGAATGGCACGACCAGTAAGACCATGAAAGGCCCCGCCGGCAGCTTTGAACTTAAAACGCCCCGAGACCGCAGCGGTACCTTCGAACCCCAGCTTATCAAGAAACACCAGACGCATCTGACCGATGAGTTGGAGCGCAAGATCATTGCCCTGTTTGCCCTCGGCAACAGCTACCAGGACATCCGCGCCCACATTGTCGAGATGTATGATATCGAGCTGTCCAACGGCACCATCAATGCCATCACCGACAAACTCCTGCCAGAGCTACAGGCGTGGCGAGAACGTGATCTTGAAGCCATCTATCCGATTGTCTGGCTTGACGCCATTCACTACAAAATTAGAGAAAACGGCCGTTACGTCAGCAAGGCTATCTACACCATTCTTGCCCTGAACATCGAGGGCAAGAAGGAGCTGCTTGGTCTTTATCTCTCTGATCAGGAAGGTGCCCACCACTGGTTAACCGTGCTGACAGACCTCTACAACCGTGGCGTCAAGGATATCCTGATCGCCTGCGTGGATGGCTTGAAAGGCTTCCCTGAAGCCATCGAGAGCATTTACCCGAAAACGGAAATCCAGCATTGCGTGATTCACCAGATCCGTAACTCACTGAAGTATGTTGCCTCGAAAAACCAGAAAGCCTTCATGGCCGACCTGAAGCCCGTCTACAAGGCTGCAACGCTGAACGCCGCAGAAATCGCACTCGATGAACTGGAAGCCAAGTGGGGCGAGAAATACCCGATGGTAATCAAGTCCTGGCGGGAAAAGTGGCCAACCCTGTCAGCCTACTTCAAATACCCTGATTACGTCCGTACTGCGATTTACACCACCAATGCCGTGGAGGCCGTACATCGCCAGTTCCGCAAGCTGACAAAGACCAAGGGTGGCTTCGCCAGTGAGAACGCCTTACTGAAGCTGCTCTATGCCGGTATACTCAAGGCATCCGAGCGCTGGACCCACCCGGTGCAGAACTGGAATCTGACGCTGTCACAGATGGCCATCCACTTCCCCGAGCGCCTGGACAAATACATCAGCCTGTGAGGCTGCTGGCTGTGACACAGAGTTTTGAACACCCTCGAGATCTCGCATCTTGAATCCGCCTCTTTGTTTATCTTTAAGAGCTAGCAGCGGCA
>NZ_LWFX01000523.1:0-1619 GCF_001635175.1 Alcanivorax sp. HI0083
CTCAAATGATCTCGGCAATTGCTTGTTTTTAAAGGACCGCACCAGAAACCTGAGCGCGGCCCTTAACGTTTCAGTGAATCTACTCCCCCTCCACCGCGGNGNTGGAATGCCCCGGAAAAAGTAGACACCTTCATTTGGAGAGAAGGTGTCATGAAATACAAAGCCAAGCGCTACTTCAGCGATGATTTCAAACGCGAGGCCGTGCAGGCCTCGCTATCCACCACGCAGACACAGTCCGCACTAGCTGGCAAGCTAGGCATACACCCAAAGTTGTTAAGCCGCTGGCGAAGAGAATGGATTGTGACCAAGAAACCGTCTGCTAAATCCGTCCAGAACACGGGACCCGATAAAAGCCTCAAAGACCTGGAAGGAGAGATTTCTCGCCTGAAAAAGCAGCTCAAGCGAGCCGAGCTGGAGAATGAAATCCTAAAAAAGGCGGACGAGTACTTCGCCAAGCACGGCAAATAAGATTTGCCTTCATCGATGCCTGCCGTAGCCAAGCCTGGCCGGTATCGGTGATGTGCGCAGTACTCGATGTCTCACGAGCAGGCTATTACCGTTGGCGGGAGCGTCAGCGTTGTCCGGGGCCAAAACAGAGGCGCGATGACGCCCTCTTGGCCTTCCTTCTGAAAGAGGCTCGTCGTCAGCAAAGCATACCGGGTTACCGTAAGCTCTGGCTGCATGCCCAGGATGCGGGGTTTTGCTGTGGGAAAAATCAGGTTCAGCGGTTGCTGCAGGCGGCGGGCTACCGTTCGCGTACGGCGCCCAAGCCCGGCTACCGCAAGGCCAAGTCGTCTCTACCGGTGTTGCCCAATCTGCTGAATCGCCAGTTCTCGGTTGGGAAGGCCAACCGTGTCTGGGTGTCGGATATTACCCAGATCCGCTGCCAAGAAGGCTGGCTCTACATTGCCGTTGTGCTGGATCTGGGGACTCGTCAGATCGTGGGCCGTGCGATGGGGCCGGTTAACTGCTCACAATTGGTTATAGCGGCGCTGAAACAGGCCTGGAGGCGCCAGAAACCTGCGGGGCGTGATTTGCTGTTCCACTCAGACCAAGGCAGCCAATATCGTAGTGAAGAGGTGCTGAGTTGGCTCAATGACAGAAAGGTGACCATCAGCATGTCCCGGCGCGGCAACTGCTGGGACAATGCTTGTGCCGAGAGTGTCTTTGCCTTGCTAAAAAAGGAGTGGACTCGCCCTCTTGGAGAGATAGGCCGAGACGAAATGGCGAGCGAAGTTCGTTACTATACGGACCAGTACTATCCCAATGTGCGTCGGCACATGGCACTGGGAGGAGTTTCCCCCAGTGCCTATGCTGCGACCGTTTAATCATTAGGTGTCTACTAAATCGGGGGCACTCCATTAATCGCGGCTTTTAGCTGTTAACTGTCCACTATCAACTGTCAACTGTGTTTCCTGTTCGTCCATAACCACTGATAAAACGGCTGCAACTTTGCCACCGGCGCCTGGTCCTCGAACACATGCAACCAGCCCTTCGGCGTTTGCATAGCCAGCCAGGGGCCATGGCGAATAACCCGCAGAGGGCGCTCCATCACCTGAGTGTGCTGGCCCGTTACCGTCAACGTCTGCGCGTGCAGTTCCAATGCCACCGGCTGGGGA
>NZ_LWFX01000524.1:0-1384 GCF_001635175.1 Alcanivorax sp. HI0083
CGATCATGGGCATCGCCGTGGCCATGCTCTCCATCACCGGCCTGGTGATCTGGTGGAAGAAACGCAAGGCGAGGGTGGCCAGCAGAAAGCGTAAACAGGAAATGGCCTTGAACTCCGCCACCTACCNNTAAGCNCCTGTAGGAGATTCTATGTTGTCCACCCCAGTCTTCATGAGGCAGGGGCCGGCTGATAGTCGGTGCCATTTTTCATAAGCGCGAAGGCGATACGAACCAGTTTGCGCGCCAGGATGACTAACGCTTGGGTAGTTGCCAGCCCTCGATCCAGATAAGCCTGATAGACCCCTGCCCAACGCTTGCTCCGGCGAGCGGCCATGGCCGCGCAGTAAAGCAGCCTGCGAGCTTCTGAGTCCCCTTTCTTGGTCAGTTTTCGCTTGCCGGTTTTGGTGCCTGAGTCTCTCACGTGAACGTCCATCCCCAGGAAGGCCACGAAGGCATCACTGTTCCTGAAGTCGCCCCTTAAGAAGGCCATGACCAGAGCGTAGGCGGTCAGATCGCCCACGCCCTCCAGGGCCTTGCACCGTTGCACCTGTTCGCTGAGCCCAGCGTCTCTTACCGTGTCGCGAAGGTGTTTCTGGATCTGTGCATCCAGCGTGTTGATCTGAGAGATCAACCTCTTCAAGCCCGCTTTGAGTAGCGGCTCTGCACCCAGGCTTTGCTGGATAATGGTTCGTGCCTTGACCAGTGCCGCACGGCGGCGCAGTAGGGTCTGCAGCGTCCGATACGCCTTGGGTGGCGGACTCCAGCGGCGCAAGGCCCCTTTTTCATGTTGCAGATGGCGGGCAAGTAGCTGCGCATCAGAGGCGTCCGTTTTTGCGCGACCACCTGTGCCCTTGCGGTAATGGTGGAGGCGAGAACCATCAATCACGTAGATGTGGTGGCCTTTACGGTGGGCCAGCTCAATGACATCCATGTGATAAGTGCCAGTGGCCTCGATGGCTATCTCGCAGAGGGAAGGCAGATCCTTGAGCCAAGCCCGAATGGCTTGGGGTGTGTTCTCAATGGAATAGGTCTGGCCCAGGAAATAGATGACCAACTCGGCCTTGGCCACGTCGATGCCGATAATGGAGGATTCTACTTGCATTGCCACTGAACAGCCCCTTGCGCTAGGTTACACATGCTTGTCGGGGCGCACCTGAACGCTGGCTTGCTAGGTATCGTCGGTCTGAGGTGCAACTCAGCCGATGGATTCTTTATCGGCGTATGAATAGGTGCGGGGTGGGGCCAAATCTCCTACCGTCTGTACCCTTGGGTCAGATGCTCCTTTGGTCCCTCCACCCCGGCAAGTCCTGCATGGTTGCAGGAAGAGCATTCAAACATACAAGTACCTCTCGAGGTGCGAACCGCGCGTGAGCGCGAAAGTTGGC
>NZ_LWFX01000525.1:0-465 GCF_001635175.1 Alcanivorax sp. HI0083
CATCGACACGCACAATAAAAAAGCCAAGCAAGTCAGCGCCGAAGCCCAGCAGTGGATTATGGAGCATTACCCCGGTTAAGGAACCTCTGAAAAACTCCTTGCATGCTCAGCGTGGCCTGAAGCGTGCAGCTGTTTCGTCTTGTCTTGATGGTCAGGGTGGTTCCCTTTCCGAGAGGCAAGGCGCAGCAGATGTGCGCTTCAGGCCACGCCCTTCGGGTCATTCAGGCTGGCCCGCACTCGTTGTTGCGCTTTTTCGATGGATGGACATATCTCGATCCCAGTTAGGGGACACCTTCAAAAGCACGCCTAGATTGCGAACCAGCCTGAAAGACTGAGTACGCAAGGAGTTTTTCAGAGGTTCCTTAACAACCGGTGCGTGTTATCCACAAAATGGCAGGAAGGCGGTTATTTTATAATCACCGCGGGAAAAATATTATTTTACGTCACCGTATTTTTTATTTTCCG
>NZ_LWFX01000526.1:0-1881 GCF_001635175.1 Alcanivorax sp. HI0083
TATAAAAAGCTCGGCAACTGCCGTAATGCCGTTCACTTAAGAGGAGCGGCATTACGATCGACGGGATAGCGGGTCTTGGAGATTTTGACCGTTCTCGGCCTGGAAGGTCGGGAACGGTCCTCCAACAACAGGTTACCGATCCCCGCTCTGAGTTCCGCCAAGCGTGCGCCCGTGCGCGATAGCGGCTGAGCCGCCGCCATCACGATCAACTGCGCGGCGATGTACTGATAGGCGAACTTGAAGCGGATACGCGACGGGTCCTGGCCATGAGCCACTGCCGCCTGACTGGCTTCCCGACGGATCACGTTATACGCCAGCAGCAAGCCCCACACCTCCTGATACACCAACTCCACCGTCCTGCTGCGCAGTGTCACCGCATTGTGTTGCAGCGAGCTCTTGATGTCCCGGAAGCCGACTTCGATTTCCCAACGTTCCCGGTACAGCCGGGCCACCGCCTCGGTGTCGTAGCGCTGCGCCGGCAGCGACGTCATCACCGTGCGCCGCTTGCCCTTGTGCTCATAGCTCACCGCCCGAACCGTCCAGGTCTCGGGCAGTTCAGGATCGCGTTTACGGGCCTGGGGAGAAACCTTCATGCTCAACAAGTGATCGTCGTCGTTGTACGTATGCAGAGTCTCGGCCACCAAGCCCTTGCGGGCGGGGATCAGCCAGTGGCGTTGCTCGCCGCCGCTAGCCAGCCGCAACAACCGGGCGGCGCTCCAGAAGCCTTTGTCGAACAGGGTGATCGAGTGATCCGGGATACGGTCCAGGAAGTCGTCGGCCAGCCGCATCTCGCTGCGCCGGTAGGGGCTAAGCTGGGCATCCAGCAACACGTGCGAGCGCACGTTCATCAACGCCACCAGCCGCATCATCGGGTACGGGGTTTGGCGGTGCGTGCCGGTATTGCCGGAACCGAAGTGCTCACGCAACGCCGGGGTGTCCTGGGTGCGCAGCTGCGCCCCGTCCACCGCCAGGACCTGCAGCCCGTTCCAGTCATCGCCGGGGTAACGTTCCCGGCCCCATTGTTCGCCGGTGCGGCGGAACAGCCATTCCACCGGGTCGGCCCCCAGGCGTCGGCGTGCCTGGGATACACCGCTGCGGGCCAGCAGACTGTCGGTGGCCAGTCCCTGGGCGCAGATATTGAGCCGGCGCGCTACTTCGCAGACCGGTTCGTTGCGGAACAAGGCCATGCCCAGCACCAGCCACAGCACCTGATCGCTGGGGAGGCGCCGCCGACGAATCGTTGCTTTGGAGGACAATTGGAGCGCCGACTCAACCCATTCAACGGGGATGTTCTGGGTGAAGGTGCTCAGGTCAGAGAAGGACTGAAGGGCATCAATATCGAAAAGAGACTGCTGTAAAGACACAAAAAATCCGGCTTCCCGCGAGTGGAAACCGGATTTTCGGAAAGCCCCGCTCTGCCTGCAATGCTTAAGTGAACGGCATTACGCACTAGGCGGGGTTTTCTCGGAGCGTGTTACGAGGGGATGATTTACATCATGCCGCCCATACCGCCCATTCCACCCATGCCGCCCATGTCCGGAGCGCCGCCACCGGCATTTTCTTCCGGCTTATCCGCCACCATGGCTTCGGTGGTGATCATCAGGCCGGCGATGGAAGCCGCTGCCTGCAGCGCGGAACGGGTTACCTTGTCAGGATCCAGGATACCCATTTCCAGCATGTCACCGTATTCACCGGTGGCCGCGTTGTAGCCGTAGTTGCCTTTGCCATTACGCACTTCCTGCACAATCACAGACGCTTCAGCGCCGGCGTTGTAGGCGATCTGACGCAGGGGCATTTCCAGCGCACGGGAGGTCAGGGCAATACCGGCGTTCTGCTCGTCGTTGTCACCCTTGATGGTGCCAACGTTGGCCAGCGCGCGTA
>NZ_LWFX01000527.1:0-437 GCF_001635175.1 Alcanivorax sp. HI0083
GCACGCGCCGCGGCTCTCGAAGAATGGCGACCCCGCGTTGCGGCAAAAGTTATACATGGGTGCCGTTGTGGCGATGCGGCATAACCCCAGCATTCGGCGCCAATATCAACGGCTGTGTGCTGCAGGCAAACGAAAGATGTCAGCGCTGGGCGCGGCCATGAGAAAACTGGTGCACATCGCTTACGGCGTGCTGGCGCACCAGAAAGAATATGAACCACAGCCCGTTTGAGAGGGGTTGTGGTTCATTGGGAGAGACGGTATCTACACGCTGGTCCATTGGTTCTACGAAGCTGCTGTAGGAGATCCCTTCCAGGGGGCGAACCGAGCGCAGCGAGGAAATCGCCCGGGAGGGCGATCAGGCGTTCCTGATCCGCCCGGTTTTCCCGGATGGAAACCGCTGTTGCTTCGCCCGGTTCGCACCCCGAGAGGAGCTCCTG
>NZ_LWFX01000528.1:0-2860 GCF_001635175.1 Alcanivorax sp. HI0083
TCCCTGCCCATCGAAATCATCAATGTGGACTCGGCGCTGGTCTATCAGGGCTTGAATATCGGTGCGGCCCGCCCCACTGAAGAAGAACTGGCATTGGCGCCGCACCGGTTGCTGGGCTTTCGTGATCTGACCGAGCCCTATTCCGCTGCGGATTTTCGCGCTGATGCCCTCGCTCAGATTGAACAGATCCACGCCAACGGCAAATTGCCGTTGCTGGTGGGCGGCACGGTGCTGTATTTCAAGGCCCTGGTGGAGGGGCTGGCACCGTTGCCGGAAGCGGACCTGCGGGTGCGGGCGGAGATTGCGGCCCTGGCCGAGGCGCAGGGCTGGCCGGCGGTGCATCAGGCGCTGGCCGAGGTGGACCCGGTGACTGCAGCGCGGCTCAAGCCTACGGACCGGCAGCGGTTGCAGCGGGCGCTGGAAGTGTTTCGCCTCACCGGTCGGCCGTTGTCGGCGTTTCATGCGGAACATCATACAACTGTCATAAAGAACCGGGATGGTTTAAGTCAGTTCAGCGGATTACCGTATCCGGTGCTTAGCATGGCGCTGGCCCCGCAGGACAGGGCCTGGCTGCATGAGCAGATTGCCTTGCGTTTTCGGGCCATGCTGGACTCCGGTTTGCTGGCCGAAGTGGAAGGGCTGCGCCAGCAGCCACAGCTGCATCCGGACTTGCCGGGCATCCGGGCGGTGGGCTATCGCCAGGTGTGGGAGTATCTGGACGGCCAGTATGATTACGACACCATGGTGGAGCGGGGTATTATCGCCACCCGCCAGCTGGCCAAACGCCAGTTCACCTGGTTGCGAAAATGGCCGGATCTGCAGTGGTTCGACAGTAATGATCTGTCACAGCGAAAGGCGCTGTTTGGGCAGCTTGCGAAGATCTGTAAATCTGTGTTTAGTTAGCCCTGAAAGCATGCGTTTTGGTTTATAATGCAATGACTGCATAGGTCTGCGACGTTACTCGGGAATGGTGTCGCGGCCATGGATGGGTCGGGACCCGGAACCTTTTGTGTGGGTTGTTGACAAAAATTTGCCCGGTGGCGCACCGGGCGGAGGCAGTGGCCGTTTGGGACGGTTTCGCTGCTGCATCGCGCTGATTGCCCGAAGTGTTGGGCGCTACTTTTTACTGATATTTCAAGGAGATCTACCATGTCAAAGGGGCACTCGCTACAAGACCCTTTCCTGAACGCGCTGCGCAAGGAGCGTATTCCGGTTTCTATTTTCCTGGTGAACGGCATAAAGTTGCAGGGGCAGATTGAGTCTTTTGACCAATATGTCGTGCTGCTGAAAAATGCAGTCAGCCAGATGGTGTACAAGCACGCAATTTCTACCGTGGTGCCGGCCCGTAACCCTCGTGCAACGGGTAATCCGGCCATGGCTGCAGGTGCGGGTGCTGCGGGTGCTCCGGCTGCAGATGAAGGCTACGGCAATCAGTAACACTGCCTGCTTCGCCTGATGGGGTGTCGCTGTAAAGCCCCAGACAGAGCCACCTTCGGGTGGCTCTGTGCGTTGTGCGCTGAGCTTCTTGGGAAGCCCCTGAAAATACGGGCTCCATTGTGGGAAGCCATGTTGGGTGCCGTGGACAAGGGGGCGATAACCATTCGGGTTGTATGGTCTCTGCGTCAGGCATTCGACATTGAGCGGTCGGCAAGCTGTCAGCGGTTCACGACAAGCAATCAAATGGCAGGAGGGTGTTGTTCACTCTAATCCACGAAGAACCTGTGCATTTCCTGCCTTTCCACCATCATCCTGGTTTAAACTAGGGCCACCTGTCCCCATATCCGGATCTTATGGAATTATTTGATCGTACAGAGCAAACACGTACCGAAGCGGGTGAGCGGGCGATTCTGGTTCATCTGGAGCTGCCCGATGCCATGGGGCGTGAGGATCTGGACGAATTTCATCACCTGGTGACCTCCAGCGGCGTGCAGCCGGTGGCCGAGTTGACCGGCAAGCGCGACCGCCCGGACCCGGCCCTGTTTATCGGCACCGGCAAAACCGACGAGTTGGCCGCCATGGTGAGCGAGTACAACGCTGACGTGGTGCTGTTCAATCATGCACTGAGCCCGGGCCAGGAACGTAACCTGGAACGGGTGGTGAAATGCCGGGTGCTGGATCGTACCGGGTTGATTCTCGATATTTTCGCCCAGCGGGCGCGCACCCACGAGGGGCGCTTGCAGGTTGAGCTGGCGCAGTTGCGTCATTTGTCATCCCGCCTGGTGCGGGGCTGGACCCACCTGGAGCGCCAAAAAGGCGGTATCGGCCTGCGTGGCCCGGGTGAGACCCAGCTGGAAACGGACCGCCGTTTATTACGTGACCGTATTCGTGGGATCGAATCGCGCCTGGACAAGGTCCGTAAGCAGCGCGCTCAAGGCCGCCGGGCACGACAGCGCTCGGAAACCCCGCTGATTTCCCTGGTGGGCTACACCAATGCGGGGAAATCCACCCTGTTCAATGCCATTACTACTGGTGATGTCTATGTGGCGGACCAGTTGTTTGCCACCCTGGACCCGACCCTGCGCAAGGTGAAGGTGCCGGGCGTCGGCCCCGCCATTCTGGCGGACACCGTGGGCTTTATCCGTCACCTGCCGCACCGGCTGGTGCAGGCATTCCGGGCCACCCTGGAAGAAACGGTCAACGCCACCCTGCTGCTGCATGTGACCGATTGCAGCGCGGAAGAGCGCGACAGCAATGTCGCTGCCGTCGATGAAGTGCTGGAAGAAATCGGTGGTGACAAGCTGCCGGTGCTGCATGTCTATAACAAGGTCGATAACCTGGACCAGGCCCCGCGCATTGAGCGAGACGAGCATGGCCAGCCCTGGCGTGTGTGGATTTCTGCCCAGACCGGCGACGGGTTTGA
>NZ_LWFX01000529.1:0-907 GCF_001635175.1 Alcanivorax sp. HI0083
TATGGGGGATGATAAAAAAAATGATCAGTTACATGCTCCTGCATGTGCAACATCTGCGCGGTTTGTTTATGAGTTTTTATCTTGGAAGCTTCAATCATGACTGATTTCCTCACAAGGATGCTGGCGTCGGGTAGTGTTCAGAATTCTGTGTCACTTCTTTAATCTACACACCAAAGAGGTGATACATGACCAAACCCACATTCGACATTGATGCTGCTCTCAAGGCCCTACAGGAAGGCAAAGACCTGACCGGCAAAGACGGCATTCTCACGCCGCTGATCAAGCAGCTCACAGAAGCCGCGATGCAAGCCGAGCTGGACAATCATCTTACAGAAGAGACCGCGCCGAACCGCAAGAATGGCACGACCAGTAAGACCATGAAAGGCCCCGCCGGCAGCTTTGAACTTAAAACGCCCCGAGACCGCAGCGGTACCTTCGAACCCCAGCTTATCAAGAAACACCAGACGCATCTGACCGATGAGTTGGAGCGCAAGATCATTGCCCTGTTTGCCCTCGGCAACAGCTACCAGGACATCCGCGCCCACATTGTCGAGATGTATGATATCGAGCTGTCCAACGGCACCATCAATGCCATCACCGACAAACTCCTGCCAGAGCTACAGGCGTGGCGAGAACGTGATCTTGAAGCCATCTATCCGATTGTCTGGCTTGACGCCATTCACTACAAAATTAGAGAAAACGGCCGTTACGTCAGCAAGGCTATCTACACCATTCTTGCCCTGAACATCGAGGGCAAGAAGGAGCTGCTTGGTCTTTATCTCTCTGATCAGGAAGGTGCCCACCACTGGTTAACCGTGCTGACAGACCTCTACAACCGTGGCGTCAAGGATATCCTGATCGCCTGCGTGGATGGCTTGAAAGGCTTCCCTGAAGCCATCGAGAGCAT
>NZ_LWFX01000530.1:0-1060 GCF_001635175.1 Alcanivorax sp. HI0083
CATGGCGATCGGAGCGATCAGCTCAACGTCCATCTGCACGTTATCGCCCGGCATTACCATTTCGGTACCTTCCGGCAGAGTACATGCACCTGTCACGTCAGTCGTACGGAAGTAGAACTGCGGACGGTAGCCATTGAAGAACGGAGTGTGGCGACCACCTTCGTCTTTGCTCAGGACATACACCTCAGCAACGAACTTGGTGTGCGGCTTGATGGAGCCCGGCTTGGCCAGTACCTGGCCACGCTCAACCTCATCACGCTTGGTACCACGCAGCAGAACACCAACGTTCTCACCAGCGCGACCTTCGTCCAGCAGCTTGCGGAACATCTCAACACCGGTACAGGTGGTCTTGGTGGTGTCGTTGATACCCACGATTTCCAGCTCTTCACCCACCTTGATGATGCCACGCTCTACACGGCCGGTTACTACAGTACCGCGACCAGAGATGGAGAATACGTCTTCGATCGGCATCAGGAACGGCTGATCAACGGCACGCTCCGGCTCCGGGATGTACTCGTCCAGGCACTCAACCAGCTTCTGCACGGCAGGCATACCGATGTCGCTGGTATCGCCTTCCAGAGCCTTCAGGGCAGAACCCTTGATGATCGGGGTGTCGTCGCCCGGGAAGTCGTAGTCGCTCAGCAGCTCACGCACTTCCATTTCTACCAGCTCGAGCAGCTCTTCATCGTCAACCATGTCCGCTTTGTTCAGGAACACAACGATGAAAGGCACGCCAACCTGACGGGACAGCAGGATGTGCTCACGCGTCTGCGGCATGGGGCCGTCAGCTGCGGAACAAACCAGGATTGCGCCGTCCATCTGCGCGGCACCGGTGATCATGTTTTTCACATAATCAGCGTGACCGGGGCAGTCTACGTGGGCGTAGTGACGAGTCGGAGAATCGTACTCTACGTGTGAGGTCGCGATGGTAATACCACGCTCACGCTCTTCCGGGGCATTATCAATACCATCGAAAGCAATGGCGCTACCGCCCCAGACTTCTGCACACACGCGGGTCAGCGCGGCGGTCAGGGTGGTTTTACCATGGTCAACGTGACCG
>NZ_LWFX01000531.1:0-1091 GCF_001635175.1 Alcanivorax sp. HI0083
TGGCATGGGCTGGGCAACCAGCTGGCCAGCCAACAACCGCTGGAAGTCTGGATGCGGGAAGCCTGCATGGATTGGGAGATCCGTGAGACCCCGGTTCGCTTTATCAGTAGCGAGGCCGGTACGCTCGGGCAGATCTCGTCCTTCCCGGATCAGAAAGTGCTGTTCCGTTCTGATAATCAGGAGCCCCTGTCGGTAGTGAGTAACCGCTTCAAGGTGGTTCAGCCCCGTGAGGTGCTGGAGTTCTACCGGGATCTCACCGAGCAATCCGGCTTCGAGCTGGAGACCGCTGGCGTATTGAAAGGTGGCCGCAAGCTGTGGGCACTGGCGCGAACAGGCCAGTCCGGGACGTTGGCCGGGAATGACCAAACCAACGGTTATGTGCTGCTGGCTACCGCCTGTGACGGCACCCTGGCGACAACTGCGCAGTTCACCAGTATCCGCGTCGTATGCAACAACACCCTGGCGGTGGCGCTGAATGGCAACACCCATGCGGTGAAGGTACGTCACAACACCACCTTTGATCCGCAGTCTGTGAAGAAACAGCTGGGTATCTCAGTCTCTGCCTGGGATGACTTCATGTATCGCCTGAAGGCCCTCAGCGAGCGCCGCATCACCCGCAAGACCGCCGAGAAGGTCATGCAGACTATCTTCACAGATACCGGCTATCAGCCATCGGGCATGCCGGCGAAGGCCAACGAGCAGGCTATGAAGAAAGCCATGACTCTGTATGAGGGGACTGGTCGCGGGTCGGAGCTGGCGTCCGCCAAGAACACGGCCTACGGCCTGCTCAATGCGGTGACTGAGTTCGTGGACCATGAGCGTCGTGCCCGCAGCACCGACAACCGGCTGGACTCAGCCTGGTTCGGCAAGGGTGCCCAGATCAAGCAACGCGCTCTGGAACAAACCTCCCTGCTGGTCGCCTGACCCCGGTTAGATCTTTTCTTCTCCCTCTCTATTCCCGCTTCAAAGCAACCTGGAGAACACCATGAATTTGAAATGGCTCTACCGCCTGTTGGCGGTATGGGACTGTCGCCCTATGCCTGCTGAATTGGCAGCGGTGTGGGGCGCGTTCCTGCATGAAGGCCTGATGT
>NZ_LWFX01000532.1:0-732 GCF_001635175.1 Alcanivorax sp. HI0083
TAAAGGTGTTGATTGAGCAGATGCGGGAGCAGATCCAGAATATCGAATAACACTTCCAGCCAACGACTCGCCACAAAAAAGCCGGCATTGCGCCCACTGCTGTCCCACAGTTGAGGGACAAATGAAAAAGCCTGAACCGAACTGGTTACAATGATTCTGCGAGGAAAACATTGTGATCAGGGAGGTTCAGGCTTTGTCACATCATAACACCGCCTTTCACCAACTGCTCAAACCGGTTTCGAGACATGATTTTGAGAGGCTGGCCAAAGAGCATCATCACGGGCAAAAACTGAGATCCGCCACGCGCTGGGATCAATTCATTGGCATGGCCATGTCTCAGCTTTCCGGCCGTCAGAGCCTGAGCGATATCCAGTCGAACCTGGAGAGCCAAAAGCATAAGCTTTTCCACCTTGGCGCCAAACCCGTTGCCCGTTCTACCTTGGCAAGGCTCAATGAGAAGCAGCCGGCGGAGCTCTACGAAGCGCTGTTCTACAAGCTGCTCCAGCGCTGCAGAAATAGCCCCAGCTCCCATAAGTTCCGCTTCAAGAACCCTCTCTACTCACTGGATGCGAGTGCCATCAACCTGTCCCTCAAGCTGTTTCCCTGGGCTGCCCACCGGCCGGATACCTGCAACGTGAAGCTGAGTGTCGGACTCAACCATGGCACCCATGTGCCAGAACGCTATGGGGGACATCCATGGCGATGGCGAGCATCTGCTTGTCTTTGTCGGCA
>NZ_LWFX01000533.1:0-1066 GCF_001635175.1 Alcanivorax sp. HI0083
CCACTTGCAGCAATGGAGTCAGGGCGAAGGCGAGTGGCACGCGACCAGTTTCCTCTCGCTGTTTTCACAACAGGCAGCCGAGCAGGGCGAGGCCATTGCGCTGGTGCACGGTGACACCCGCGTATCGTTTGTCCAGCTGGAATCCCGCGCCAACCAATTGGCCCGTTACCTGATCGAACAGGGCGTGCAACCGGATGATGTGGTCGGTGTGTCCTTCGAGCGTGGNGTCACCATGATCGAAGCCTTCCTTGCCGTGATGAAAGCCGGCGGCGCTTTTCTGCCACTGGATCCGGGTTATCCCTCCGACCGCTTGCACTACATGCTGGAAGACAGCAGTGCCAAGTTGCTGCTCACGTCTTCAGATTTGCTTGAAACCTTGCCCCGTGTTGATGCCGTTAAACCGGTTGCGGTTAATGGATTGTCGCTGGATGTTTTCTCTGCGCAGTCTCTCGGCAACGAACCGCACCCGGACCAGCTCGCCTATGTGATCTATACCTCCGGTTCCACCGGCAAACCCAAAGGCGTGTCGCTGACCCATGCCGGTCTCTCCATGCATGTGCAGACCATCGGTGAGCGCTATGGCATGACCCCGGATGATGTGGAGCTGCAGTTCGCCTCCATCAGTTTCGATGGAGCGGTAGAGCGCTGGACGGTGCCGTTGGCCTTTGGTTCGCGGGTGGTGATTCGTGACCAGCAACTGTGGAGCGCGGAACAATGCTGTGAGGTGCTGAAAAACGAAGGCGTCACCGTGGCCTGTTTCCCGCCCAGCTATATGGGGCCGCTGCTGGACTGGATCGAACAGGAAAAACCCGAACTGAAAGTGCGTTCCTGGACCCTGGGCGGCGAAGCCTTTACCCGGGAAACCTTCGAGCGCATGCAGAGCGTGCTAAAGCCTGAACGTATCCTTAATGGTTATGGCCCCACCGAAACGGTGGTTACGCCGATGCTGTGGGCCGCCTACGAAGGCGACACCCTGACCAGCGCCTATGCGCCCATCGGTACCGCCGTGGGGCCGAGGAAATTGTATGTGCTGGATCAGGATCTTAACCGGGTGCCGGTTGGCGTC
>NZ_LWFX01000534.1:0-735 GCF_001635175.1 Alcanivorax sp. HI0083
GGTATGTCGGTGGTCGTGGTGGTGCTTACTGCCGCCATCGGATTGAACCGCATCAATGATGTGTTCAACGAATATTTCGACGAGACGTTTGAGGTTCGTCGGGTTAACGATTTTGCCATGAACAACCTGACGGGCATGCATCGTATCGACTATGCGGTGCATTCCGGCGAATCCGGTGGTGCCATGGAGCCTGCCTATCTGCAGCATATTGATGATTTGACCGTGTGGCTGGAGCAGCAGGATGAGGTGGTATACGCCACGGCCTACACGGATGTAATCAAGCGATTAAACCGAGACATGCACGGCGGCGATCCTGACTGGTACCGCATTCCCGACTCCCGTGAACTGATATCCCAATACACCTTGTTATATGAGCTGTCGCTACCCCAGGGGCTGGGGCTGGAGGACCAGCTGGATATCGACAAGGAGCAGGCAAGGGTCATCGTGATGCTGGAGAATATCGGCTCGCACCCGGTGCTGGAATTCAATGATCGGGTGGAAGCCTGGATGCAGGATAACTGGCCGCAAGCCATGCAGACCAAGGGCACCGGCATGGACATCCTGTTTGGCCGGGTCACCATGCGCAATATTCAGAGCATGCTCAGCGGCGCGCTGATTGCGTTGGTCAGCGTGTCGGTGCTGCTGGTTATTGCGTTGCGTTCCGTGAGGTACGGCATCCTGTCGCTATTGCCCAACCTGTTGCCGGCGGCCATGGCCTTCGGGCTGTGGGGGTTG
>NZ_LWFX01000535.1:0-484 GCF_001635175.1 Alcanivorax sp. HI0083
TACACCCCAATCTGCTCGTCGCTTACATCGGTAAGAATTTGTGGAATCAGTGCATCTTCAAAGCCCGCAGCACCACTGTATACAGGATCAAACACGTCTATCGGAGCTACCGGGCCACCTACCATTGGCCAGACCAGATAACGGTCATGGGTCCAGTCAGTGCTCAGGTAGTCCAGACCCATAAGCATGCTGTGGCGCATTTCACCGGTGTTGAAGACCACCTTGAACTGGTTATCCACCGCAATGCTGTCCAGATCGCCTTCACCACGAACCGCGCGACGGTCCATAGTCCGCTCATCCGCCAACAGGCCACCATTGGTGAAGGTCGCAGACACCACGGTCTCGAACAGGGATTCCACGTGGTTGTACTTGGCATTCTGGCGGAATGACCAGGCATCATTGATGTAGTGAGTCAGGTCATAGCCAATGGCCCACTGCTCACGGTCATAGGTATTCCAGTCCGGCTCCCCCAGGAACGTGCTGC
>NZ_LWFX01000536.1:0-547 GCF_001635175.1 Alcanivorax sp. HI0083
CCACTTCCTGAATCGCCGACAGGCCCTTGCCCGCTTCGGCAGGCTCTTTAGCGCATTCCTGCCGATCCAGCGCCACCATTACCCCCGCCATGGTCGCGTCAGTCTTTTCGAACAGCGTCGCCACTTCGCGAATCGCCGTTCCCGCTGTAATCACATCATCTATCACCAGCACCCGGCCCTGCAATGGCGCACCGACCAGCCAGCCGCCCTCGCCATGGTCCTTGGCTTCCTTGCGGTTGAACGCCCAGGGGTAATCCCGGCCATGGTGCTCGGCCAGCGCCACGGACACCGCCGCTACCAGCGGGATGCCTTTATAGGCCGGCCCGAACAACATATCGAATTCCAGCCCGGATGCCATGATCGCATCCGCATAATAGCGACCCAGCCGAGCCAGGGCCTCGCCGGTGTTAAAAGTGCCAGCATTGAAGAAATACGGGCTTTTGCGCCCGGACTTCAGGGTAAATTCCCCGAACTTCAACGCCTCACGCTCTTCGGCAAAGCGCAGAAAATGCTTCTTGTAGTTCTTCATACTCAAGCCTGTGTACTA
>NZ_LWFX01000537.1:0-706 GCF_001635175.1 Alcanivorax sp. HI0083
TCAGCGCCATAATACTCAATGGTAATATTGTCCAGCAGGCTGGGATGTGCCCGACCGGTCCGCACCCGTTTCATGGCTGAATCCAGTGCCTCAAGACTCTTTTTCATGCGGCTTTGCGCATCACTGCGAATATCGTCAATCACCGTTATTCCTCGCTCTATCAGCGGTATCGCCAGCGCTTACTGCGCGGCTTCCACCAGGGTACCTTCATTACCGCCCAGCATCAGATTGAGCAGGGCACCCTTCTTGTTCATATCAAAAACACGCAACGGCATGGCATGGTCGCGGCACAGACAAATAGCCGTCAGATCCATGACACCCAGCTTTTTATCCAGCACCTCATCATAGGTCAAGGTGTCGTATTTGACCGCATCCGGGTTTTTCACCGGATCATCATTATAGACCCCATCCACCTTGGTGGCCTTCAATACCACATCGGCACTGATTTCAATGCCGCGCAAGCAGGCAGCAGAGTCGGTGGTAAAGAAGGGATTGCCGGTACCGGCACAGAAGATCACCACTTCACCGTTTTTCAGGTGGCGATTGGCATTGCGATGATCATAGTGCTCCACCACACCACTCATGGGGATCGCCGACATCAGGCGAGTGCGGATATTGGAGCGCTCCAGGGCATCGCGCAGGGCCAGGCCATTCATCACCGTGGCCAGCATGCCCATATGGTCCCCGGCGACCCGGTCCAGGCCGG
>NZ_LWFX01000538.1:0-602 GCF_001635175.1 Alcanivorax sp. HI0083
CCCGTCGGCGATGGCTGCGCCACCACAGCGGCCTCACGGATCTGTTCATGGCCCAGCAGCCGGCTTTCAATTTCCCCCAGCTCAATACGGAAGCCGCGGATCTTCACCTGCTGATCCACCCGGCCCAGGTATTCCATTACGCCATCGTCCCGGTACTTCACCAGGTCCCCGGTGCGATACATGCGCTCGCCGGGTTCGCCGAACGGGTCTGGCAGGAAACGCTCCGCCGTCAGGTCCGGGCGCTGATGGTAGCCACGGGCCAGGCCCACTTCGTTGCCGATATACAGTTCCCCGGCGACGCCGACCGGCACCCGGTTAAGATCCTGATCCAGCACATACAACTTTCTCGGCCCCACGGCGGTGCCGATGGGCGCGTAGGCGCTGGTCAGGGTGTCGCCTTCGTAGGCGGCCCACAGCATCGGGGTGACCACGGTTTCGGTAGGACCGTAACCGTTGAGAATGCGCTGCGGTTTTAACACCTGCTGCATGCGTTCGAAGGTTTCCCGGGTGAAAGCCTCGCCGCCCAAAGTCCAGGAACGCACTTTCAGGGGCGGTTGTGTTTGTTCAATCCAGTCCAGCAACGGCCCCATGTAGCTGGGCGG
>NZ_LWFX01000539.1:0-3189 GCF_001635175.1 Alcanivorax sp. HI0083
GAATGCCTCACGCTATTGCAAGAGGACCGCAGGGCATGGGCAATCAGCTGGCTAAACCTTGAACAGGCTGGCTCCGCACGGGGCACAGGGCTACACTCAAAGTGACTGGGCAGGCGCTTTCGCCGTCCTGCCCAGTCACTTTGAGTGTAGCCCTGTGCCCCGTGCGGAGCCAGCCTGTTCAAGGTTTAGCCAGCTGATTGCCCATGCCCTGCGGTCCTCTTGCAATAGCGTGAGGCATTCGCCACAATGCGCGCTCGTTTCGCGGCTGCCATGCCCGAAGCGCGTTATGGTCGACCCGTCGGTCCCCCCGCAACGATAAGCTGCGAACCCCGCCAGGCCCGGAAGGGAGCAACGGTAGCAGTGGACTTGTGTGCCGGGGTGCGGCTGGCGGGAAGACCGCTCTAATCTCTCCGCTACATGCCGCTCGCTTTCACGTAACACGCTTCTCCCACTGTCCTCCCCCCGGGAACTTCGATAGCATAAGCGCTCTGATTCCAATCCCTTTGTATTGGTGGCCATGATTGCCGCTGGAGTGCTATGAGTTATCAGGTCCTTGCCCGTAAATACCGCCCCCGTACCTTTGATGAACTGGTGGGGCAGGAGCACGTTTCACGGGCCCTGATGCATGCCCTGGATCAGGATCGGCTGCACCATGCCTACCTGTTCACCGGTACACGCGGGGTGGGGAAAACCACCATTGCCCGTATTCTGTCCCGCTGCCTGAACTGTGAGCAGGGTGTCAGTGCCCGCCCTTGCGGCGTATGCCCTACCTGTCAGGAAATTACCGACGGGCGCTTCGTGGATCTGATCGAAGTGGATGCGGCCAGCCGTACCAAGGTGGAAGACACTCGCGAATTGCTCGACAACGTGCAGTACGCACCGACCCGGGGCCGCTACAAGGTGTACCTGATCGATGAGGTGCACATGCTCTCGGCGCATTCGTTCAATGCGTTGCTGAAAACCCTGGAAGAACCGCCTCCCCATGTGAAATTCCTGCTGGCTACCACTGATCCGCAAAAACTGCCGGTGACCGTGCTGTCACGCTGTTTGCAGTTCAGCCTCAAGGCGTTGCCGGCCGAGCAGATTGCCGGGCATCTGAAAGCCTTGCTCGACAAGGAAATGATTCGCTACGAAGAGCCGGCGCTGCTGTCGTTGGGTAAAGCGGCTCAGGGTTCCATGCGCGATGCGTTGAGCCTGACGGATCAGGCGATCGCTTTCGGCAGTGAGCAACTCAGCAGTGAGGCGGTGAACGCCATGCTGGGTACGGTGGACCGCAACCACGTCCTGACGCTGCTGGTGGCGCTGGCGGAGCAGGAGCCCGGTGGTGTGCTGCAGGCGTTGGCGACGGTCAGCGAGCATTGCCCCGGCGAGCTAGCCTTGCTGGATGAACTGATTAGCCAGCTTCACCAGCTGGCGGTGTGCCAGGCGGTGCCCGGCAGCTATGACGAGACCCAGCAACAGCTGGCGGCTGCACTCACTGCGGAACAGATTCAACTGTATTACGACGTGGCCCTGCGGGGCCGTCGTGATTTGCAGGATGCCCCCGATAGCCGCGCCGCACTGGAGATGTTGTTGTTGCGCATGGTGCTGTTTACGCCCAAGGGCGTGCTGGTGCAGGGGGACAGCCCCGCCGCAAAAAAGCCTGAAGCGGCAGCGCCGTCGGCAGAGCCCGGCGGTAAGCCGGATTTGCGTGCCCTGCTGAACAGTCCGGCTGCCGCTGCGTCTCATTCAGAACCTGCTGCTCGGCCCCCCGTGCCGGCTCCTGCCACGGTGACATCCGCGCCCGCTCAGCAAGCGGCTCCGGTAGAGACGCTGGCACCTGCGTCTGCGGATGACGCCCCGCCCTGGGATGAGACGCCGGTTTCTGCGTCTCCCTCGGCCTCGGCGGCCCTGGCCCAGGTGGAAACGCACCAGGCAGAGCCCGTTGCTGAGGCTTCACCAGTGGCCACCCCGGCGCAGAGCGAACCTGGGCCAGACGCAGAGCCCGCTCCTGAGCCAGAAAACCTGGCGCCGCTGGCGGAGCCGACTAGTGAGGCGGAAGTGGCCACCTGGTGGGCCGCCTTGTTGTTGCGCCTGGACGTGGATGGCACGGTGCGCAATATCGCCCGCAATGCGGTGCTGATCAGCCGTGAGGAAAGCGTCTGGACGCTGCGCATCAGCCCCGGGCATCAGGTGCTGGTCAACAAGGAGCGGCTGGAGGAATTGAGCGGTGCGCTGGGCAATTACTTCCAGCGACGCATTCAGGTTCAGGTGGAATTTGAGCAGCAGCCGGGCGCGACCCCGGAGGTAATGGCCGAAGCGCGCCGGCAGGAATTGCTTGCCCAGGCCAAGGACACCCTGCACGCCGACCCGGTGGTGCAGCAACTGGTCACCACCTTTGCGGGGCGATTGGACGAAGAAAGCGTCACCCCGAAAGAGACAGTGGAATAAGTACGCTGGAAGCGAGATGCATGACGCCGGACGCTACAATCAAAATCACAAGCAAAGAGCGCAACAGGCTTGACGCGGCAGCGATGCTTTTAGACTGATCATGCGTCATGCGTTAATTTGGAGTAAACCATGGATTTCGATATTAACAATCTCATGCAGCAGGCCCAGGCCATGCAGGAGAAAATGAAAAAAATGCAGGAAGAGGCCGCCAATAGTGAAGTGGTGGGCGAGTCCGGTGCGGGCCTGGTGAAAGTCACCATGAACGGTCGGCACGATGTGAAAGGCGTGGATATTGATGCCAGCCTGATGAGCGAAGACAAGGAATTACTGGAAGACCTGCTTGCCGCCGCGGTGAATGATGCGGTACGCCGGGTGGAAAAACAGCAGCAGGACAACATGCAGAACATGGCGGGTGGCTTTCCCTTCCCGCCTGGCTTCAAACCGTAAGCTCACCGACGAGACGCCGAGATTGTGAAACACGCGCCGCTGGTCGACCAGCTTATCAACGCCTTTACTTGCCTGCCCGGGGTTGGCCCCCGTTCTGCCCAGCGCATGGCCTATGCGTTGCTGGATCGCGGGCGCGAATCCGGGCGCCGGTTAGGCGATGCGCTCCATGCTGCCATGGACGGCGTGCAGCATTGCCAGCGTTGCCGCAACTATGCTGAAGCAGAACTTTGCCCTGTCTGCGATGATCCGCGTCGCGATGCCTCGCTGGTCTGCATCGTTGCCACCCCCGGGGATGTGCTGGCATTTGAGCAG
>NZ_LWFX01000540.1:0-694 GCF_001635175.1 Alcanivorax sp. HI0083
GGTTTACTCAAAGTTAACGTCACCGTACATGCCGGCCTGGTAGTGGCCTGGCACGTTGCATGCGAACTCAATGTCGCCTTTTTCCGTAAACTTCCAGACAACTTCCTTGCTCTGTCCGGGCTCAAGCAACACGCTGTTTGGATCGTCATGCTTCATGGTTTTTCCGTTGCCCATGTCCATGCTCATCATGTCGTGATTCAGCTTCCCGCCCTGAATCACGCCGTGCTCTACCATCATCATCATTTCCTCCTGATGCCCCTCATGCATCTCAGGTGTGCCGATGTTGAACTCGTGAACGAGGTTCCCTTTGTTCTCCACCATGAACCGCACCGTTTCCCCGGGGCTTACGGTGATTGATTCCGGTTCATAGTAGTTGTCGTACATTTCGACTGTTATGGTTCGGCTGACCTCTGAGGCTTTGCCGGGCTCACCACTCGCAGCGCCGTGACCATGGCCTCCACCATGGGTTCCAGCGGCAAAGGCGGTCGCCGACAATGAGATAGCCGCAGCAGCAACGAGAAATTTTGATATGGTCATATATCTTCTCCCTTGAACAGATTTGGCCCTGGAGGCCGGGTTGTCTCACTCAAAACTTGAGCAATATCCAGAAACGGTTGCTACCATCGCTCAGCAACCTGAATCCATGCTGAAAATCGGAATTATTTTTTTCGTTCAGGCACAATTCAGCTTGGAC
>NZ_LWFX01000541.1:0-374 GCF_001635175.1 Alcanivorax sp. HI0083
AGGGCCGTAAAGAACACTGTATCCTTCCAGTGGTGCTTCAAGATTGCTCAACCAGTGGCTGCTGTTGGCGTTGTACAGGTAATCGTCGCGGGTCATTTGTGGCGCCTTGCTGAAAGGCACCAGCCCCGGGGTCAGGGTATCGCCACTGTCCACCCACTCATACACAGAGCTGTTGCCGGGCAGCAGCACGCTCCCTGCACCATCCTGCCAGATGGGTGCCAGCTGCGGGCTCTGCGATGCGGCGCGCCAGTAGCCTTCCGCCTGGGCACTCAACTGCGGTACCTGGGTGCCATCGATGTAACTGGCCGAGCCGGATTTGTCGATCATCAGCGTATTGACCCAGGGAATGCCCTGGTGCTCTTCAAATGCCGCAA
>NZ_LWFX01000542.1:0-1075 GCF_001635175.1 Alcanivorax sp. HI0083
GAGTGCTCCACACCCGTGGGCCGCAGATTCTGCCAGTGAGCCCACAGTATCCTGCAGGCGCCCATATCGACCCCGACCCGGCCGCCGCTCAACTGAAAGTGGTCACAGAACAACCCATCATCACCACCGACACCTTCCTGTTCGGCACCACCGATAACGGCCTGGAAAAACTGGGTTGCATGGTGGAAATGGACGATGCCGTGGTCGGCATGGCATGCCAGCAACAAAAAACGGCCTTTGGCTTTGTGCGTAATGTGTCCGACCCGGTTATCAATGGCGCCCTGCCCGCCTCCCTGCAGGACAGCTGGGCCGGCTACATCTACCGGGAGCAGGGCCTATACACCAGCTACAACGGCGCACTCGCCACCTGGGCCTTGCTGGCCGCCGAAGCCGACCGAAAGGAGAAAGGACAATGAGTACAGCAATTCAATGGTTTTCCGTGTGCGCACAGGAACAACGGGACCAGGTAACCCTGACGCCACTGGCACCCTTCAGCGGCGAACAGATTCTGGGCAACGCCAGTAGCCTGTGTGCACGAGGCAGCGAGCTATTCATCAGCCAGCACAATGGCATGCTGTCCATGGTGTTGGTGGATGAAAAAGCACACAGCTTTAGCCCCGTTATCGAGCTGAATGCGGAGAAACCGTATCAACAACTCAGCCCTTTTATGCTGGGTAATCAACTGCATCTACTCGCCTACAACGAGTCAGACGGTATTTTTGATTTCTTCCGCGTGATGCCGGACCACTTCGCACACCAGTATCGCTTCCAGAAAACCTACGGTGACATCACTACCGGATTCACTACCGTACATGCCTTTGCTTACCGGGATAGCTGCCAGTTCATGGCCTACAATAAAAGCACCGGCACCAGCCGCCTTTATCAACTCACGGTGCCTCCCAACACCCCGCTTGGCGTGGCCATGACCTGGCATAAGGAATGGGCAAAAGGCTGGGAAAATTTCAGCTTTTTCACGCTCGGCGGGGAAAACTTTTTCTTCAAGATGAACCCGCGCTACAACGCGGTGAACATCGACCATTACATGGACGACCCTTCCCAGGGTTCGCACCCGGTG
>NZ_LWFX01000543.1:0-1121 GCF_001635175.1 Alcanivorax sp. HI0083
AACTGGTTGAAGCGGACACCCCACCGGACCCGGATGGCTCCGACTCTGCCGGGAACGCCCTGCAAGCACTCTACCCTCAGGACAAAGGGGAAACTGTGGATCTCACGGATAACCCGGCCATGGAAGGCGACTTCAATGAGCTGCTGGATCTGCGTGACACCCTGGGCCGACTGACCGCGCGGGAATCCACCCTCAAGCAACGCATCCAGCAAACCATGGGGCTAGCCAGCAAGGCCACCCTCACCGAGGGCTCTGTGACCTGGAAGCGCAGCAAGGACTCCACCGGCCTGGATACCAAGGCACTGCTTCGGGACCAACCGGAACTACTCCAGCAATACCCCAAGCACAAGGCGGGCAGTCGCCGCTTCCTGGTGCGCCCCAATCCCTAACCCAAACCTCAAGCGGCATAACAGCCGGGCCAAGCCCGGCTGCATGTCCGTGTCTGCTATCAGGAGAATCCCATGATCAAAGGACTCGCGATTACCCCACCCGTGATCGGCCGCATCAGTATTGGCCGTGTAGTGGAGAAGAACGGCAAGCGTCTGCCGGAGAAAGACGATCAATTCACCATCACCACCCAGATCCAGACTAAAGAAGGCTGGCTACCTCACCCGCTCGATGAGGCCCTGCGCAAGAAAACCCAGAGCAGCAAGCTGCGTAGCATTCCCATCGCCCTGCCCTTCAATGACCCAGACCTGAACCTGCGGGCCGAGTACACCTTCTTCGAGCGCAAGAGCGGCAGACCGCTGTGTGCCGGTGATGGGGAAGCTTGCCGACGTCATACCGACAAGGGCCTGGAATCCTTGCCCTGCCCGTCACCGGATTTGTGTGACTATGGCAGCCATGGGCTGTGCAAACCCTATGGTCGGCTGTACGTCCAAATTGGCGATGATGATGAGCTGGGCTGCTTTGTGTTCCGCACCACCGGCTACAACAGCATTCGCACCCTGGCCGCACGACTGCGCTACTTCCACGCCATCAGTGGCGGCAACCTGTCTACCCTGCCCCTGGAGCTGAAGCTACGCGGCAAGAGCACCACCCAAAGCCACCGGACGCCGATCTACTACGTGGATCTGACGCTGAGGGCCGATCAGTCCATGAAAGAGGCTGTCATCCATGCC
>NZ_LWFX01000544.1:0-520 GCF_001635175.1 Alcanivorax sp. HI0083
CGCCCCGCGCACACTACGGCTACCGGGTGGTTCGCGACTTTGCTCAATGCCGCTTCCAGGCACTCCTGGACCGTACGCACCCCGGGCTGCTGTGTCTGCCAGCCACGAAAGCCCGTGCCATCGTACTCAATACCCAACGCAATACGTGCCATGTTCCACCATGTCGTTACAGAAGCCTTCTTCGCAGCTCACCGCAAACAGCGGCTTCCCCACAGTGCCCGTCAGAAATATTGGCACAGGCTTCAGCGATCGATGGGAACGGAGAAGCCATAAAAAAAGGGGGCGATACCATAAGGCATCGCCCCCTTTTTGCCTAGGGAGAGAGGGGGATTAGCCCACTTGGCTGAGCAACTCCCGGGCTTCGGACTGCTGCTGGTCGTTACCTTCAGAGATCACTTCGTTGAGGATATCCTTGGCGCCTTCGTTATCACCCATGTCGATATAGGCTTTGGCGAGATCCAGCTTGGTCGCGTTCTCGTCAGTTTCACCCAGGAAGTCGAAGTCATCCTCATCAGCCAAC
>NZ_LWFX01000545.1:0-417 GCF_001635175.1 Alcanivorax sp. HI0083
ATGTGGGTGATTACCGCATTCAGGAACAATGGCGCCAGCTGGAGCCGGGCATGGCGCTGACCGTGGAGCCGGGGCTGTATGTGGCGCCGGATGACACCACAGTGGACGAGCAATGGCGGGGTATTGGCATCCGTATCGAGGATGATGTGCTGGTCACCAAAACCGGCTGCGAAGTGCTTAGTCACGAAGTGCCGAAGGACGTGGCGGATATCGAAAAGATAATGAAGGGTAGTTGAAAGTTTAAAGTTGAAAAGCGCGAGAGGGGGGTTGCCTTTGAGTGTCTGTGCCCGCGCCATTACCGGGGAACGCGGGCACGACATTACACACATCGACAACTGGATTCGCGTTTAAACTTTACACTTTGAACTTTCAACGCTTTGCATGATTCGCGCCTCAAGTGGCGCTCCTACAGTGAAA
>NZ_LWFX01000546.1:0-510 GCF_001635175.1 Alcanivorax sp. HI0083
GGCTAGCCTGCCGCCTGGCGTAGCCAATAGCCTGATTTGCGCACTTTTGGTGCTCAAAACACGCGCATGCGTGTCTTATTTTGGTGCGCAAGCGCCAGGTAATGCTCAATGCTTCACGGCGAATCCAGGCCGGCATCGCGCCGGCTGCCTTCGATCATGTGGCGTGCCATGGTCGCCAACCCTTGGGACAGTTCGTCGAAGCTCACCATGGGGTCGTCATGGCTCAGCTGATGGACCAGGGCCGCAATGCCGCCGTGGGTCATGATGTAGTTCATCACCGGCAGGTTGGGCAGGTGGATGTATTCCGGGTTCCGGGACAGGTATTGCATGGACAGCGTGCCCAGCACTTGCCGCAGCGGTGCCACATGTTGCTGCGGTAAATGCTGGCTGAGCAGAGCCGCACAGTGCAGGTAGCGCTTGTTGTTGCGGCTTAGCAGCTCGCGGAGATGCTGCAGGATATGCAGGATGCCTTCGTCCGGTTTTTTCCGAATAACCTCGGGGGTGACCTCC
>NZ_LWFX01000547.1:0-1088 GCF_001635175.1 Alcanivorax sp. HI0083
ACCATCGAAGAGCATGGCACCGATGAGCAGAAGCAGGCTTACCTGCCCAAGCTGACCAGCGGTGAATGGACGGGCACCATGTGCCTGACCGAGCCAAGCTGTGGTTCCGACTTGGGTATCCTCAAGTCCAAGGCTGAGCCCAACGACGACGGCTCCTTCAGCATCACTGGCACCAAGATCTTCATCTCTGCCGGTGAGCACGATATGGCAGAGAATATCGTCCACATCGTTCTTGCTCGTCTGCCAGGTGCTCCCAAAGGCACCAAGGGCATTTCCCTGTTCATCGTGCCCAAGTTCCTCACCGATGGTAACGGCAGTGTGGGCGAGCGCAATGCGGTGACCTGTGGTTCCATCGAACACAAGATGGGCATCAAGGCGTCCGCTACCTGCGTAATGAACTTCGACGGTGCCAAGGGCTACCTGATCGGGCCGGAGAACAAGGGCCTGAACTGCATGTTCACCTTCATGAACTTTGCCCGTCTGGGCACGGCCATTCAGGGTGTTGCCCACGCTGAAATCGGTTTCCAGGGTGGTCTGACCTACGCCAAGGACCGTCTGGCCATGCGTAGCCTGTCCGGCCCGAAAAACCCGGAAGGCCCGGCGGATCCGATCATCGTTCACCNGGACGTACGTCGCATGCTGCTGACCTCCAAGTCCTTCGCGGAAGGTGGTCGTGCACTGGTTTACCTGTGTGCCCAGCTGGGTGACAAGGTGAAGCTGGAGAAAGACGAAGCCGCCCGTAAAGAAGCCGATGACCTGATGGCTCTGCTGACTCCGATCGCCAAGGCGTTCGTGACCGAAGCGGGCCTGGAAGCTGCTAACCACGGTGTACAGATCTACGGTGGCCACGGCTTTATCCGTGAGTGGGGCATGGAGCAGAACGTACGTGATGCCCGTATCTCCACCCTGTACGAAGGCACCACCGGCATCCAGGCACTGGATCTGCTGGGCCGCAAGGTGATGATGACTCAGGGTCAGGCCCTGCGTAACTTCACCAAGATCGTGCACCAGTTCTGTGAAGCCAATGGCGACAATGCGGACCTGAAAGAATTCCTGGAGCCGCTGGCCGGCTACAACAAGGAATGGGG
>NZ_LWFX01000548.1:0-887 GCF_001635175.1 Alcanivorax sp. HI0083
GCACCAAGCGAGCTTTTCGACAAAGGCTCAACGCCTCATTCACTGCCCCGGTGATGCTGTCTACTCTACGCTGCTCCCTGACCACCTGCTGTCTACGAAACTGAAGGATCTCAGGTGCTGATAGCCGCCGTTTCAGTTCGTGAAGATACTCGAGATAGTAATCATGTACCGTTTTACCGCCAACGCGCTCATGCAACCGACGCCCCGTCAAGACGCGAACCGCCGCTTCCCTATTGAGGCCCAGGACAACCTGAACATCCGGGTCCACCTTGTACCCCCAGAAATCATCCTCAGTGAGATTGATACAGGATTCGATGGCTGGTGTCTTCTTATTGGGGATTCTGCGGATAAGCCCTTGGCTAGTCTCCTGCCGTCGGCTAATGACCAGTCGCCGCTGGGGCACGATTTCATCTAAAAGCGTCGTGACGTCCGCAAGCGCACGTGCAGTCTCTGCCTGATCAGTGATGAAGACTTTATTGAGATTATCTCTCTGATTGTAAACATCCAGTCCACAGTCCAGCATTTCATGGAACTGCTCCAGCCGTCCCACTTGAGCTTCTACTGACAGCATCATGCCGTGCCCTTGGTTCATCGTCATTGCTCCAGTATTAACCTTATTCTTTGATGGCTTTTTATGAGCAACGAACCAACCAGAATGGAAATCTGAATATTAATAAAACCAGAGAATAAAACCAGAGAATAAACATGTTCCCCTTTATGATTTACCAGACAACCACTCCCGGATCCCGAAATCACTGACTATCGCCGCTCATATAATGGGCAAAACATGTACGTTATTAAGCAAGCCCTACTAATACTGACACTGCCACCAGTATTAGTAAGAATTTTATTAACATGAGAAATTTCGCAGCCCTGACTATATACTG
>NZ_LWFX01000549.1:0-408 GCF_001635175.1 Alcanivorax sp. HI0083
CGGCGGCGCCCTGCTGATCGGCGCGGATTTACAAAAGGCCGATACACAGCTGAATGCTGCCTACAACGATGCCCAGGAGCTTACTGCGGCCTTCAACCTGAACGCCCTGCATCACCTGAACCGGGAACTGAACTGCCAGTTCGACACGGACAACATGCGCCATGTGGCGTTCTATAACCGCGCACAGCAACGCATTGAGATGCACCTGGAGTGCCTGTGCGATCAGGACATCCAGCTGGGAGAACGCAGCCTGACCCTGAAAAGCGGTACCCGTATCCATACCGAGAATTCCTACAAATTCACCGTAGAAAGCTTCAGTGCCGAACTGGTCGCCGCCGGTTTCACCCCGCTAAGCTGCTGGACGGACCCACAAAGCCTGTTCAGCCTGCACCTGGCCCAGGCATAACG
>NZ_LWFX01000550.1:0-6263 GCF_001635175.1 Alcanivorax sp. HI0083
CAAATTGTCATGACCGACGAAGAAGCCATCGGCATGCCCAGCGGAAAGCCGATCCACTTTCTCTCAAGCACTCAGCCTGCGGAACCGAACCGTGCCTGACGCCAAGGGAGCAAAGGGAGCAAAGGGAGCCACTCACGGAGATTCAGCCAACAGCTCATCAAAATGACGAATGACCCGGTCGGCAAGGTGGCCATGGGTATTAAGGCCATCCGTGTCGAGATAAACACCGACCATGCCCGCATTGCGGGCTGCCATCAGGTCATACTTAAAATCTCCCACGTAGGCAATGCTTGGCGGAGCCATACCCCATTCCCTGGCAATCGCTAGCAGACCATCCGGAGCGGGTTTTGGCGGGGCATCTTCCCGTGCCAGCACTCGCTGCACAGGAATACTTAACCGGGATACGGTGAGCTCGGCAATAACACGGGTATTACGGGTAAGAATAGCCGCAGGAATGCCCATCACCGACAGTTTTTCAAGGCAGGATTGTGCGCCCGGTATCCAGGTGGCCCGTTCCGCTCCGGCGCGCTCATACTCCAGCACCACGGCGTGGGCCGCCGCCTGTTCACTGGCCGGCAAGGTATCGATAAATTCCAGCACCCCCACATCCGGTGGGCAATTCAGACGCGCACGGATGGCCGCAAAATCCAGGCGGGAATCCACCAGGGTGCCATCCAGATCAAAAATAACGCCGCTAAACGTGGACCGGGCATTCGCTGCTGGCAGGGTCACCGCACCCACCCGCCAGCCGGTTGCAACCATGAATACACTATTGGCACGGCCAATCCTCCATCAGTGATTCACCGCCCGAGGCCATCGCGGTAATCTGCAGCTCGCTGTCCAGTTCGTACTGCAGACCTTTCTCGCCGAGGACCTGCCAATACACCGCCTTTACCGGCAATGAGCCGGGCCCTGCTTCCAGGTTTTCGTCCAGCGCCCCCCGATAAATTTCATATAAAGCCGGTGATTCGCCCAACGCCACACCGGTATCAGTGCGAATGTTTGACGGTGGGTTAACGTCCAGCCGGGCAATGCGACTGTTCCTGAACTGGGCGGAAAGCCCCACTGGCCATTGATCGCTACGCACACGGCCACAGGCGCTCTGTCCCGATACAATATTCAAAGGCACCTTGGTGGTCGCCTGCACACTGGACAAGGTATCGCCAACACAGACCGCGCCATAACAGCCAGGAGACAAGCGGTGCAACGGCTGTTCGCTGTCCAGAGTCAGAGTCACAGTGAGCGCCACAATTTCCGGATTCGCCCCGCTTTCGGGTTCACCAATTTCGGCGCGGTAATGGCTGGCAAGGTCCGGCGCCCCATTCGCGCCGTTCGCCGGGTACGAAAAGCCCCCGCGGAAGGTAATGCAGAGCCGATTGGCGTCGGCATTCTGGCCGGATAGCAACGCACGGGAGGCCGGCGTGGTCGCGGCACAAACCACCGGCTCCACCGAACGCCCCCAGGTATCCGGGTGGCCGCGGTCTTCACAGTAGTCGTGGGAGAAATCGAGCATGCAGCGATGGGGCAGGGTCTTGTGGGTAAGGAGGGTCAAATCAACCGTCTGCCCTGTCTGCATCAATAGCGACTCACTAAAATCCTTGCCCATGTAACGGAAGTGGTCACTTTCCCAGCCCACGTCCGTACGCAAGTCCAGCTGCAAATCCGCCGATGTTGACTCAGCAAACACATTCGCGGCCATCGCCGCCCCAACACTCGCCAGCAATATCCACTGGCATCCACGCGCCTGCAGCGCCCTTCCCTTCATGCCTTCCCCTCACAGCCCCGTGTGCCGAAGCCCCGTTCCCTGTTGACATCAAGGAAAGCAAATTCAGGCGACTGATACCAGCCCCTCCTGTCAGTCACAGGCCGGGGTAACGCAATGTGCCCCCCCCATACACACCGGCTCTATTCTGGGTAATACTGAAGACACTTTTTTCAGGGAGTGATGCTTATGAACCGCCTAACAAAAGTACTGGCTGGCACAGCCATTCTCAGTGTGGCCCCGTTGGCCAACGCGGGCTTCTATGTTGGCGCAGGGATTTATAATTCCGGCACCGACGAAAAAATCGATAATGTCGAGTTTGATGACGACGATACCTCCGGCGGCCTGTTTCTGGGCTGGCGCCCCATCGAACTGGTGGGCGCAGAAGTGGGTTATTACGACTTCGGTGAACTGGAAGGCGACAACGGCACCAAGATCGAAGGTGGCGCAGTCACCTTTGCCGGCCTGCTCAGCTTTGAGCTTGGCCCCGTGGGCCTCTACGGCAAAGGCGGTGTAGCCAACACGGATTTCGACGTAAAACACCCGTCCTTCAAGGATGATGAGTCCTCCACCGATGCCTTTGGCGGGGTGGGCGCCACCATTGATTTGATGGACAAGCTGTATGTGTATGGCGAGTTCATGCACTTTGACAACGATGCCGGGATCGACATGTTCGGCGCCGGGCTGCGCTTTCAGTTCTGATTTTTTTCCGGTAAAAAAGGCCACTCGGTTCACCGTGTGGCCTTTTGTTTGATAACAACCGCGCAGTAATCCCTGGTCTAACGGGCCTGGATTCTGTCCAGTGCCTCAACCCGATTTAATTCCTGGTCACTGAACATTTGCTGCTGCAACCGTGCCAGTGCCGTCTCCTGATCCAGATGCGACAACCCACTGTCGATAATGGCCTGGCGTTGTTCACGATAACCCTGATAGCGGGCCTCCCATTGCGCACGCTGCTGATCCAGCGCCTCCAGACGCGCGGCGCCATCCGCGCCAAACTGCTGTTCCCGTAAACGACGAATATCTGCCTCACTGGCCCCCTGCTCTCGCAACGCCTGGGTGCGCGCTGCCAACTGCGCCGGACCACGGGTTTCTGCCAGCATGCTCTGCATGGCAGCCGGCAGCGATTGCGTCAGCCCCTGGAGCTGCTGTTGCCGCTGGGTATCGCTGAGAGAAGGGTTATCGACAATGGCCTGTCGGTCCGCCATATAACGGTCGTAAGCGATATCCATTCCGTAGAATGCCTCCGCCGCTTGCTGGCCCAGGTAAGCGACTTGCAGATCGTGACGCTGCTTGACCGCGGTGCGAATGCTGGCAGGCGAACCATCATGGGGCGGCAATGCCGCCATCGCCTGCCCCAGTGCCATATATTGCTGAAAAAACCGCCAAGCCTCGTTCGCAGCCTGAGCCGGAAGAGACGCTTGCAGATAACTTGCCAGGCGCGCCTGACACTCTTCCAGAGACTCTTCCCCCTGGGCGGACAGGAAGTAATCAAACACCCGACGCAGGTCCGGCGTTACCATTAATTCACCGCCCGCGTCGGCTTGCAGCTGGCCGTCCACCTCGGTGCCACGCAGCGATGCCGGCATGGCCCCCAGGTTTTCCGCGCGGCTCAATGCCGCCTGGAAACTGTCGGCAGGGTGCGCAGCATCCGGGGCACCCGTCCCGGGCGAGATCGCGACGTTCTGCGCCCTGTCACTGGTACCTGAAACAACCGCGACGGGCGACCAGAAAACCCCGACCAGAAACACCGCAAGTAACACAACGAGCAGGGCAAGAGCCCCCTGGATACGTGACATGATGTTCTCCTTTTTATGTCATGTCGTAATACTTTCAATAATCGGGCGTCTAGGGAGTCTCTGAACAACTCCTTGCATGCTCAGTCTTTCAGGCTGGCTCGCAATCTATACCCCATTCGGGGCACAGAGGGCGCGATTTTGAAGGTGTCCCCTAACTGGGATCGAGATATGTCCATCCATCAAAAAAGCGCAACAACGAGTGCGGGCCAGCTTGGAAGACCCGTAGGGCGAGGCCTGAAGGGCCCATCTGCTGCGCTTTGTCACTAGGAAAGGGAACCACCCTGTCCGTCGCAACAAAACACAACAGCTGCACCCTTCAGGCCTCGCTGAGTACGCAAGGAATTGTTCAGAGACTCCCTAGTCCTCAAGCGCCATAAGCCGACTGAAGAACGGGGATGCCAACATGGCCTCCCAGTCTTCCCGCTGACCCAGCATGCTCACACACAGCCGGGCCATAACGGTGATATAACGGGGCATCTCTGTGTGTTCCGCTTCCGCACAGAACTGATATCCCAGATGCTCAATCCCCTGCACCAGGGTTTTTAACGCCAGGTCATCCGGCGGTGTCCGGCCATGGGCCTTCATGGCTTCGTGGAGAATCATGACAATGCGCTGGTTATGCGCATCGCGGTAACGCGATACCGGCGAAGACACATCATGCAGCTCCCGAAAACGGGCAATCATCAATGGCCCCAGTGAGCGCCCCCAGTTCAAATAGCCACTCAAGGCCATCGGCAGATAGTCATAAAAGGCTTTCTGGGGCTGGGCAAACACTTTCACAAACAAGCCTTCCACTTCTGCATTGCAGCTTTGCACAATCTCATCAACCACCTCGGGCGCAGAGGCGAAATACTTGTAGAAGGTCGGCCGGGAAATGCCCGCTTCCTTGAGTATTCGTTGCACGGTGGTGCCATGCATGCCCTGTTCGCCATAGACCGTGCGCCCCGCCGCCAAAATCCGCGCACGTGTTGCTTCAGCCTTGCTGTTGCCCGCCACGCTCCCCCGGCGCTGCGCCACTCCTTCATTCATCACCAATCGCCCTTGTTAACACTAATGTTACTGTACAGACATTTCGCCACATAGCCACAAACTCGCCACAAGACACTGTTTTCAATAAAAATTACCGACAGAAAAGACCGTGCACAGTTAACACCGGGGAAATATTCCCTTATAACATATTAATATTAACACCAGTGTTAACTTTTGATTTCATCTGCCTTAAGGTGTTCACACTCCCTGACCAGGGAACGCTCGGCGCAGAAACGGCAGTACCGCCGATAACAATAACGAGCCAGGTAAAGCACAATGACTACACCCTTCAAGTCGCTCACCAGAGCGTTCACCTCCATGGCATTCCTGTTAAGCCTGTCAATAAGTATGCCAGCCCAGGCTGGCTGGTTTGACTGGCTATTCAAGGATACCTACACCGAAACCCGTTATCCCATTGTTCTCAGCCATGGTTTATTCGGTTTCGACGATATTGTTGGCTATAACTACTGGTACCGGATACCGGAAGAACTGCGACGCAGCGGTGCCGAAGTCTATGTGACCCAGGTTGCCGCCGCCAACAGCACCGAGATACGTGGCGAACAGCTGGCCCGGCAGGTCGAGGATATTCTCGCCGCCACTGGCGCGCAGAAAGTGAACCTGATCGGGCACAGCCATGGCGGCCCAACGGTACGCTATGTGGCCTCGGTTTACCCCCAGTATGTCGCCTCTGCCACCTCTGTAGCCGGGCCACACACCGGTGCACGCATGGCCGATGTCCTGCTGGGCGTACAGGAAAACCTGCCGCTCAACGCGGAACTTCTGGGTGATATCGTCAACGCGGCGGTCGGCTTTCTCGACCTGATTTCCGGCGGCGGATACGACCAGGATTCCCTGGCCGCGTTGTATTCCCTTTCCACAAAGGGCAGCAGCGAATTCAACAGCCACTACCCGGAAGGCCTTCCCCAACAGGCCTGCGGCGAAGCCCCGGAGCAAGGCAGCAACGGCGTCAACTACTATTCCTGGTCCGGCGCCAAACCGCTGACCAACGTGTTAGACATCAGCGACGCCGGCATGGGCCTGCTTGCCCTGCTCTATCTGGGCGAAAAAAATGACGGCCTGGTTTCCAGCTGCTCCAGCCACCTGGGCCTGGTGATCCGAGACGATTACCGTATGAACCATCTTGATGAAGTGAATCAGGTGGCCGGTCTGGCCAGCCCCTTTGAGACCAACCCGGCCAGTGTCTTTCGTCAGCACGCCAACCGTTTGAAAAACCGGGGACTGTAATTCCCCACACACTCATCGGGAGAGCTCGGGGCGCCATCTGGCGCCCTTTTTTATGCTGCTTTACGCTATGGCGTCAGACCGCATTGCCGTGAAACTTATCGCTGCACCCACTCAACAGGCAGGCGTTATTTTCTTTTTCAGATAAATGAAACCCATTTCTCACTTGCAGGTCATATACTCGCCTCCCCACGCCTCACCCATGAACACTGCCAGCGCTTGACCTCAAGTCAGGTTGAGGATTTAGGCTTTGCGGCTGTTTCGTTCCGCTCATCACGGTGTCGAAAAACCGTCACCCGGAACGACAAGGGAGCCCCTGCTACGAGGAAAGATGATGTCTACCGTTTACCAACCCGCCACCCGCCGCGAGTGGCTGGGGCTTGCTGTTTTGATGCTGCCCACCGTACTGCTGGCACTGGATATGACAGTGC
>NZ_LWFX01000551.1:0-2617 GCF_001635175.1 Alcanivorax sp. HI0083
TGGGAAGGCTATTTCCTTTTGCGTGGCGCGGGGATGGTGGAACAACCCACTTGTAACCGTGATCCAGACCTGAATCAGGAGCTGGAAAAAGCCATCAAGCAGAAAAAACAGCAAATGGCTGACGACCCGCTAGCCGGTATCTTCGGCACGGACGTCGATGAAGATGCCCTGCGCAAGTCCCTGGAGTCTTCCAGAGCGAACTGCCGAGGCAAATGGGAACGCTACGAACTCATTCAGGAAAAAGCGACCCCAGGCGTGATTGCTTTCCGGACACTGGAAGGCGGCGTTGCCAAAGTGGTGACCACCCTCGGGAACTACAAACGCTTGCTGCTTTGCCTGCTGGTGATGATCTGTGCCGCGACCGCCACCTTGACCCGCCATCATATTTCCCTGCGCCCGGCACACACCCGCAAAGATCACTTTGTTTCCAGCGTCGGGCAACTTGCCGCCAACGTGATGCTGCTCATGTCTGCCTGGCTGTACCGCGGCGAAGAAATTAGCGCCATTGCCGACGGCGTTCAGGTAAACCATTTCTATCTGCACCAGTTCTGGATCGCCGGCTTCCTGCTGCTGTCACTCGCTGCTCTGTACCAGCTGATTCGTCCGCCCAAGGACCTTGAAGAAGGCGGCACCTGGGGCAAGGCAATGCTGACCATTCCGCTGTACAGCTTCATGTGTCTTACCGCCGGGGCGCAATTCATCAGCCAGGGTTACTATCACGGCATCAGCGTCTATCTCGGCATGATGATGGAGCTGTCCACTCTGTTCCTGAGCCTGGCACTGTATATCTGGATCGGTATGCTGCTGCGCCAAACCAAGATGGCCCATCTGGTCTTCGACGTGCTGCGCCCCTGGAAAATGTCACCGGAGCTCATGTGTTTCGTTGTCCTCGCAGTTGCCGCTGTACCTACCGCCTATACTGGGGCATCGGGCATCTTCGTCATCGCCGCCGGTGCTACAATCTATAACGAGCTGGTTCGTGCTGGCGCCCGCAAACAGCTGGCTCTGGCTGCCACCGCCATGTCCGGCTCCATGGGTGTGGTGCTACGTCCTTGCCTGCTGGTGGTTATCATCGCTGCGCTAAACAACAGTGTAACCACGGATGAACTGTTCACTTCCGGCCTGAAAATCTTTGGCCTGTCGTTACTCTTGTTCTTCATTTACAGCCAGTTCGCCCGTACTGCCCCCGCACGTATTGCACCGTTCTCTGAAGCGGTTCCCCAGAGCCTGAAACGCCTGATCCCTCTGCTGCCCTATGTGATCATCATGGGGACGGTTGTGGTGCTCTTCCGGGATCTGCTGGATACGGAGCTGAACGAGAACTACGCACCGATCATTCTGCCGGTGATGTTGCTGGCGATTCTTGCCTACGAAAAGCTGAGCCAGAAATCGCTGCATGTCTTCACCGTGATCCTGGTACCACTGCTGATCTATTCTTGCTACAACCTGTGGATCATTAATGATGCTCTGAACGCTGGCGCCATTCCCACCGGTACCTCTGCAGAGCAACTGGAAGGCCTGTTCTGGGGGCTGTTCTGGCGCAACGCCATCCTTGGTGCCTGCCTGGTAATCCACTATCTGGTGAAAACACCGGATATGGATCCGCATTATCAACCAGAGCCCGGTGTCGGCGACAAAATGGAAAGCTCATTGCGATTCGCCACCAACGAAACCACCGGCCACATTGGCGCCCTGCTGATGCTAATGGCGCTGTCGGTAAGCGTCGGCGGCATTATCGAGCGTTCAGGCGTCATGGAAATGCTGCCTGAGACCTTCCCGAGCATCTGGCTGGCCATGACCCTGCTGGTCGTTACCATGGTGATCATTGGCATGATCATGGACCCCTATGGGGCGGTGATTCTGGTCAACGCAACTATTGCGCAAATTGCCTTTGACAATGGTATTGCGCCACTGCATTTCTGGATGATTACCCTGGTGGCTTTCGAGCTCGGCTACCTATCGCCCCCAGTCGCATTGAACCATCTGCTGACAAGGCAAGTGGTCGGGGACGAGGAAGTGGAATCCGCCAAGGTACCGGGTGGCAGCTTCTATCGCCGCTACGAAAAGTTCCTGCTGCCGATCGCGGTGATGCTGACTGCGCTGCTGCTGGTTTCTTACGTACCGCTGATGTCGGACTCGCTCCACGAGTTCCTGTTCCAGAAGATCCAGGCCGGCGTTCACTAACGTCAACCGCAACACCAAAAAGGGCCCAGAGGGCCCTTTTTGCGTTTCTGGACACCCGCAGCACTCAAGCAGGCCTCTTCTCTCAGCACCTACCCAGACGCACTACACCTGCCTCGTTACGTCATTGGTCCCGCCTTTCCCTGCTGGTAGCAGTATGCTAATTTGCAAAATCTTTGCTCTCAGGAAAATAACAAGGACAAAAAATGGCCACCCCCTACGCATGGAACAGCGTACCGCCCGCGAGTGGTTTTCCTCCCTGCCTGCCCTGCTGCTGCTATTGCTGACCATTTTCCTGGCTTCCGGGCAGGTTATTCACTCCCAACTTCTCTCGATCGGTGAAAACACCTGGGACAACTACTTCCAGTTACGTAGCGCAGGAGCACTGAACGAACCCACCTGCAACGCGGATGCTGACTTGGACAGGGAGCTGGAA
>NZ_LWFX01000552.1:0-484 GCF_001635175.1 Alcanivorax sp. HI0083
GTGGCATGGCTTCCATGATGAACACGGTCTGGCTGATCATGTGCGCCATGACGTTTGGCGCAGTCATGGAAAAAGCCGGGCTACTGGCGCGTTTGATCGAGGGGCTGCTGGGGATGGTCAAGGGCGCTGCCGGGTTGATCACCGCGACCCTGGCGACCTGCTTTGGCAGCAATATCCTTACCGCCGATCAGTACATCTCCATCATCATGCCCGGGCGCATGTTCCGCGAAGCCTATGAGAAAAAAGGGCTGGCCCCGGTAAACCTGTCCCGTGCGCTGGAAGATGGCGGCACCATCACCAGCCCGCTGATCCCCTGGAATACCTGTGGAGCCTACATGCAGTCGGTGCTGCTGGTGCCGGTGACCGATTACCTTTTCTATGCGTTCTTCAACCTGATCAACCCGGTGCTGGCGCTAGCCTATGCCTGGCTGGGCATCAAGGTACTGCGGTTGACCCCGCCGCAAGCAGTGGCCACTACTCCTCG
>NZ_LWFX01000553.1:0-311 GCF_001635175.1 Alcanivorax sp. HI0083
ACGGTGAAGCCCAGCTCTGTAAGCACCGCCATGAATAACAGGTTGTTCTCAAAGCAGTAGCCACCCCGTCTCTGCTGCACCAGCTTGCGTTCCAGGCTGGCCAGATCCAGTGGTACTGGCTTGCCAAGCAAAGGGTTCAGGTTTTCAAAGGCAATATGCAGCAGGTGGCATTGTTGCAAGGCGCGCAGCGTGGCCAGAGTAGGCGTTCGCTCACCGGTATAACCGACACGTTGGCAATAGGCATCCAGATCAAGGGGCATGGCAGACTCCGGGTTCGTCAACAGGAAGGGGGAGGGTACGGCCTCAACCGA
>NZ_LWFX01000554.1:0-492 GCF_001635175.1 Alcanivorax sp. HI0083
TAGAGTAGCAAAAAATCCGGTAAATCTGCCGAAGGGCGTCGAAGTTAAAGTCGATGGCCAGAAAGTCGCCGTAAAAGGTGGCAAAGGCAGCCTGGAGCATGAAGTTCACGAGCTGGTAGCCGTGTCCCTGGAAGAAGGCGTAATGTCTGTTAAGCCTCACGAAGACTCCCAGAAGGCTTGGGCTTTGGCCGGGACCACCCGTGCTCTGCTGAATAATATGGTAACCGGCGTAGCCGATGGGTTTGAGCGTAAGCTTCAGCTCCTGGGTGTTGGTTACCGCGCACAGGCTCAGGGCAAGGTGCTGAACCTGACCCTCGGGTTTTCCCACCCGGTGGCTTACGAGCTGCCTGAAGGGATCACCGTAGAGACCCCGAGCCAGACTGAAATTGTCATTAAGGGCATTGATAAGCAACTGGTTGGTCAGGTTGCTGCCAATGTTCGGGCCTTCCGTCCGCCTGAGCCTTACAAGGGTAAAGGGGTGCGCTATGCTGA
>NZ_LWFX01000555.1:0-335 GCF_001635175.1 Alcanivorax sp. HI0083
CACTGCTATATCGCTGGCCACCTGTTCGCTGGCAAGACGAAAGCGCATGGTCATGCCAGGCATACCGAGCGTCTTAAAAGGACCGTGTTTAAGCTTGACCTTGCCGTCGGATAGCCCCTCGATAACCCCCTCGGCGTAATGCAACGAATTCACTTGGGTGTCTTTTTGTTCCGCCACCTGCTTTTCTAGGCGCTCCACAATCAACCCTTTGTCTGTATCACGAATGCCAATGCGCACGCGATCACCTACCGATATCCCTTTGCCTACTTGTTCATTCGCCAGGTTAAAACGCATGGTCATGGCAGGCATGGACAAGCTCTTGAAAGGGCCATGGT
>NZ_LWFX01000556.1:0-328 GCF_001635175.1 Alcanivorax sp. HI0083
GCCTTGTCAGTAAGTGCTCGCAACGCCTCGGGGCCTTGCTGGCGCACGAGTGTGTCCGGGTCTTCGCCGTCTGGCAGGAACAGGAAACGTACTTGTTTGCCGTCATCCAGAGCCGGCAACAGGGACTCCAGCGCCCGCCAGGCGGCGCGGACGCCGGCCTTGTCGCCATCGAAACAGAGAATCACTTCGTTGACCTGACGAAACAGTTTGCGGGCGTGGTCTTCGGTGGTGGCGGTGCCCAGGGTGGCGACCACGTTGGGCACGCCGTGTTGGGTCAGTGCGATCACGTCCATGTAGCCTTCCACCACATAGAGGCGGTCGCTGCGAT
>NZ_LWFX01000557.1:0-435 GCF_001635175.1 Alcanivorax sp. HI0083
CGATGGTAGTGTGGGGCTTCCCCATGTGAGAGTAGGTCATCGTCAGGCTCTTAAACCAAACAAAAAACCCCCGCCACGAAAGTGACGGGGGTTTTTTGTATTCAGGGTTTGGACATCCCTGCTCAACCCCGCGCTATTACATTCAACGCCTCCCTGTAATACGTTTGCCAAAAAGACCCGCCAGACTGCGCTGACGTTCAATGCTGCGGAGTCTTGCCATGTTGTTGTATACAGCTGTTGCTATCCCTTTTGTTGCCTTGTTCATTTATCGGTACCGCAAGCTGATGTATCACTTCCGCGTAGTGGAGTCCGGCAAGCTTTACCGTAGTGGTACTCTGGGGCCGGTTGGGTTACGTATCATGCACCGGGTGCTGAAAATCAACACTATCGTTAATTTGCGCCTGGAGTCTGAGTACAGCAAGAATGGGTGGTATG
>NZ_LWFX01000558.1:0-732 GCF_001635175.1 Alcanivorax sp. HI0083
ACGCTGGCCGCCGGGGCCCTGTTCGGCTTCTGGATTGCCCTGGCACTGGTGTCCTTTGCCTCCTCAGCGGGCGCTACCCTGGCGTTTCTCGCCTCCCGTTTCCTGTTTCATGACACGGTGCAGAATCGCTTTGGCGAACGGCTGAAAAAACTCAATGAGGGAGTCAAAAAAGAAGGCGCATTTTATCTTTTCACATTGCGTCTGGTGCCTGTTGTCCCGTTTTTCATTATCAATCTGGTTATGGGCCTCACCCCCATCAAAGCGCGCACCTTTTACTGGGTCAGCCAGGTGGGCATGCTGGCAGGCACGGCGGTCTACGTGAATGCAGGCACCCAACTTGGCCAGATCGGCAGCCTGGGGGGGTTACTGTCGCCTCAGTTATTGGGCGCCTTTGTGCTGCTGGGTATTTTCCCCTGGATAGCCAAGGCGATCATGGCCCGCTTGCAGTCACGCAACGTGTACAAGGGCTGGAAAAAACCCAAACAGTTTGACCGCAACCTGATTGTGATTGGCGCAGGCTCTGGCGGGCTGGTCAGCGCCTACATTGCCGCCACCGTCAAAGCGAAAGTGACCCTGATAGAGAAACACAAAATGGGTGGCGACTGCCTGAATACCGGGTGCGTGCCGTCCAAGGCACTGATCAAGAGTGCCCGCGTGGCCTTCTATGAAAAGCAGGCGGAAAAGTTCGGCTTCGACAGCATTCGCAATGACTTCCGTTTCCGTACATTGATG
>NZ_LWFX01000559.1:0-490 GCF_001635175.1 Alcanivorax sp. HI0083
TTGCGCCATGAGAATGCGTATCAGGTTATACGCCAGCAGATATACCCACATCTCTTTCTCGGCCATCTCCGGTGTTTTGCACGTTAATGTTTCCATGCCCAAGGTGGTTTTGATATTCCGAATATCCAACTCCACATGCCAGCGGCTTCGATACAAGGCTTTCAGTGCTTCCCGTGGAACTTGCGTTGCATCATTCAGGGTAGTAATCAGAACTTTGCTCTCTAGCGCGACCTCCCGTATGACAATTTCAGCGGGGAGATTTCTAAAGTGTTCCGCAGACATCCAGTCCGGGCGCTGTACTGGCTTTTTGATTCGGATCAGATGATCTTTGCTCCCCAGATGCTTTCCTCGACGAAAATCTGTTGTCCGTTTCCTGCCGCCGTTTTGCTGGAAAACCACATCAATACCACGTTCAAGACATTCCGCCAGAACGTAGTAGCTGCCATACAGCGCATCACCCAGCAGAATATCGCCCTGTTCAAGGTCGGAC
>NZ_LWFX01000560.1:0-483 GCF_001635175.1 Alcanivorax sp. HI0083
CTGGTTAATTAATACACACCAGCTAATTCCTATGGATTCATTACATTCAAGGAGTTAGCAATGAGACGTCGTCACCCAGACAATACCCACCTGACTTACCACCACTCAGGCCCCTGGAACGGATATGAGGTTCAACTACAGAGAGGGCCATTATTCATTCCATACCTGGAGCGTATCCACCAGACCATGCATCGAGCTATCCATAGTCAGGCAAGCACTATGGCAGTGAGGGTAGATCTCAATCTTCCTGAAAATGGGTATGTACAATCTGGGGATTGGTTTGGTTCCTTCATTCGGTCTCTAAAAGAACAGGTGGATGCGGAGCTGGAGCGACGTAAACGCGAGGGTCGATGGGTGCCTGATTGTAAATTGGGTTACATAGGCGTCGAGGAGAAGGTAGGAGGTCAGCAGGTTCATTATCATGCCTGCTTGTTCCTGAATGGTGAGATCTATCGTGGGCTAGGCGAGTTTCCCACAGGGAGG
>NZ_LWFX01000561.1:0-697 GCF_001635175.1 Alcanivorax sp. HI0083
AGATCAGCGAAGAGCGGATCCGCGAGTTCGCCACGCCGGCCTTGGCACAGGGCGCCACTGTTCTGGTTGAACAAGGCGTACTGGAACCCTTCATCGAATGGGTATTGGACGATTTCTATCAGTCCGAGGCGTGTAAAAAGATAATTGACAGTTGATAGTTGACAGCTACGCGAGAAAGACAGACTTGATTTGAAACCTAAGAGGCCGCGCCCAAACCATGGGCGCGGCCTTTTTGTTTCCGAAGGAACACAACACAACCGCGAGGGGTTTAGCTGTTAACTATCAACTGCTAGAGAAACGACTCCGCATACTCCGCCAGCTTGGACCTGGGCACCCCGTTCAGCTGCACCGAGCCACCATGCTCGAACCGTTTGAATCGTTCGGTCATGTAGGTCAACCCGGAACTGGTTGGCGACAGGTAGGGCGTATCGATTTGCGCCAGGTTGCCCAGGCATACCACCTTGGAACCTTCCCCGGCCCGGGTAATGATCGCCTTCATCTGGTGAGGTGTCAGGTTCTGGCTTTCATCGATCAGGATCAGGGATTTCTGGAAACTGCGCCCGCGGATGTAGTTCATTGCCTTGAACTGAATGTTGGCCCGCTCTTTCACATATTGAATGCTCCCGGACGGGTTTTCATCGTTCAGGTGCAGTGCCTCAATGTTGTCATTGATCGCTCCCAGCCACGGGTCCATTTT
>NZ_LWFX01000562.1:0-11963 GCF_001635175.1 Alcanivorax sp. HI0083
ATCCACGGAATGGCCCTTGCATTTTTACGTCCAAAGTAATCATCAGGCCGTTTCCAAGTCTATACAAAGCAGTACTTGGCCCCATTCCATAAGGGGTATAGCGTTAAACGAAAAGCAGAACAAAGGTGGCACCATGGCATCAACAGACTCAACCACCACACTCCCTGACTGGCACGACGGGAAACGTTACCTTTGGTTACTCAGCCCGGCGATCCCCGTGCTGGCTGTTTCGTTTCTTCTCATTTATCTGTTTATCTGGCCCTGGCCCGGGTTGCTCTGGGGCGGCCCTTTCCTCGTGTACGGTCTGATTCCCTTTGCCGATTGGGTGGTAGGGGCCGACACCAGCAATCCACCGGAATCTGCCGTCCCACAGCTGGAAAGCGATACCTACTACCGGCTGATTGTTTATGCCTACATCCCGACCCAGTATCTGGCCACTATCCTGGGCGCCTGGCTGGTGGCCAGCGGGGATGTGCCACTGTGGGGCCTGGTCGGTCTGGTCTTCAGTGTCGGCGCGGTTAACGGCATTGCCATCAATACCGCCCACGAACTGGGCCACAAGAAAACCCGATCCGAACGCTGGCTGGCCAAGATCACTCTGGCCCCGGTTGCCTACGGGCACTTTTTCGTGGAGCACAACAAAGGGCACCACAAAAACGTGGCCACCCCCGAGGATCCGGCCAGCTCGCGCATGGGCGAATCATTCTGGGCGTTTCTGCCGCGTACCATGATCGGTAGCGTGAAATCCGCATGGCAAATTGAAGCGCAACGTCTGCAACGTTGTGACCAACCACTGTGGTCCCTGAAAAATGAAAACCTGCAAAGCTGGCTAATGACCGTTGCCCTGTTCGGACTATTAACGCTGTGGCTGGGCTGGGTGGTTTTACCGTTTCTGCTTCTGCAGGCGTTTTATGGTGCCTCCCTGCTGGAAGTGATTAATTACATGGAACATTACGGGCTGCTTCGGCAGAAAAAACCTGACGGTCGCTACGAGCGCTGTGAGCCCCGGCATTCCTGGAACAGCAATCACATCGTCACCAATCTTTTCCTCTATCAATTGCAGCGCCATTCCGATCATCATGCCAACCCGACCCGCCGCTTTCAGGCGTTGCGCCATTTTGATGACAGCCCGCAACTGCCCTCCGGCTATGCATCCATGCTGATACCCGCTTACCTGCCTTTTGTCTGGTATCAAAAAATGGACCCGCTGGTCTATCAGCATTACAACGGCGACCTGACCCGGGCCAATCTACAACCGGGAAAACGCGACGCGCTACTGAAAAAATGGCAACGCCCGGTGGTGAGTTATCGCAGCGCCGATTCTGAACCCGATGTGCAGCAAGATGGCGTTGAGGCGGCGCGCCAGGCCGAACAGGACATCGACAAGGCTCACCAGTTTCAGTGCCCAAACTGCGGCTACACCTACGACGAGCAACACGGCGATGAAAACGAAGGGTTCCCGCCCGGCACCCGCTGGCTACAAATCCCCAACGACTGGGCCTGCCCGGACTGTGCAGTACGCGAGAAAGTCGATTTCGTCCTCAAGCAACACTGACGGACACCCTCCGGCGACTTCCCCCCCCCTGTAGCCGGAGGGATTTTTTTGTTTAGCGTGGATAGCACGTTTCTTGCAGCTTGACAGGCTTGTCTCGAATTACGACCGAGACCGGCGCATGGCCAACGGCGTAATGCCGAACCAGCGCCGGAAAGTGCGACTGAAGTTGGAGGTGTCCTGGTACCCCAGCTGTTCCGCAATGCGTTCCACCGGGTCCGCCGTTTCCATTAACAGCCAGCACGCCAATTCCCGGCGCACCTCATCGAGCAACTGCTGATAGCTCGTCCCTTCCGCTTTGAGTTTGCGAATCAGCGTGCGCGGTGACATGGCGAATTCGCTCGCCATGGTTTCCAGTGAAGGGAAAGCGCCGGGCTGATCCAGCAACACCAGTCCCACCTGCTGACTGAACGGCCCACCCTGTTCCAGCTGTTTGCGCTGATGTTCGCAATCACGCAACGCAGTGCGATGCATGGCCGGATCTGCGGTCAGGCAACGTTTGTCTAACTGGTGGCTGGCAATCACGATCTCGAACTGTGTCGTGCCAAACTGCACCGCACAACCCAGTAGCCGCTCATATTCCGGCGACCACTGGGCGTCTGGCAGTGGCAGTGACACACGAATATCCCGGCCACGTTGCGGCAGCACCGCATCAATCATCTGAAAATAGGTGCCCAGCAAGGCACCGTAAAGAAACTCACGGGCCTCGCCCAATGGCTGCCTCTCGGTGATGATAAGGCGACCCTCGCCGCCTTCCTCGACAAACGCCAGGTCCGTCAGCTGCAGGCGAATCGAGGCGAAACGCGCAATCACCTGATGCATAGCACGCAGATCGGCGGCGGAAACCACGGCATACCCGAGCGCACCATGGGCTGACACCGAGGTGGCATTGGCAATATGCAGCCCGATCCAGGGCTGGCCAGTTAACGCCACGGCTCGGCGAATCAGCCGCGTCAGTTGTTCCTGGCTGAGGTAGCGGTGTTCGCTGAGCAGCTGCTGCCATTCCAGCCGGGTGCCGGCAAAAATATCCGCATCGGTAAACCCCTGCCCATGGAGGTGAGCACACAGCAACCGGCTATAGGTGGGGTGAATGGCCGGACGCAGCCGTTCAACCATGGATACCCCGTGTTCCTCCACCATCACATTTTTCACTACCGCCCTCGCTCCCGCTGGATGCCACCCAGCTTACTCTGAAACACACTGTTTAACCTGTCACTTTATGACGATTTATTGCCACCTCCTGCGGTGCTGCTACCCAGCACAGCGGCGCAATATGGCAGCAAGACATGAACTTGCACACAACAACGAGGCCTCTTATGAACAAGGCAAGCGTATTTATCGGCCCCTCCGGGGTCGAATACCGGGATCGCAAGCGTCACCTGTGGATGGTATCCCTGTTAGTCCCAGGCACCGTATTCCTGGGCCCATTGCTGTATATGACCACCGGCAACGCCTTGTTGCTGTGGCTGCCGCTGGCCTTCTATTACCTCACCATTCCCGTGCTGGACATGCTGATCGGTGAAGACCAGAGCAACCCACCGGAGGAGGTTGTCCCGCAACTGGAAGCGGATCACTTCTACCGCAGGATGACCTATGCCCTGGTGCCAATCCTGCTTGGCGCCTACCTGTTTGGCATGTGGTTTGTGGGCACTCACACTCTCCCCCTGCATGGCGTCATCGCCATGGTGCTGATGACGGGCACCATTTGCGGCGGCGCCGGGCTCAATCTGGGCCACGAGCTGGGCCACAAGAAAACCCGTATTGAGCGCTGGCTGGCAAAGCTGGTTCTGGCGCCCCTGGGCTACGGCCACTTCCCCATTGAGCATAACAAGGGCCACCACCGCGACGTGGCCACCCCGGAAGACCCTGCCTCGTCGCGGCTGGGGGAAAATATCTGGAAGTTTGCCGCCCGCGAAATCCCTGGCACCTTCAAACGTGCCTAGCGGCTGGAAAAGGCGCGCCTGCAAAAAGCCGGCAAACCGGTATGGTCCGTGCACAATGACATTCTTCAACCCGGCCTGCTGAGCCTGTTGATCTGGGGTAGTGTTATTGCCCTGTTTGGCTGGAAAATGGTGCCTTTTATTGCTGCCGTCACTCTCTGGTCCTACCTGCAGCTGACCTCCGCCAATTATGTGGAACACTATGGGCTGCTGCGTCACAAGGATGGCAATGGCCGCTATGAACGGACTCAGCCCCATCACAGCTGGAACAGCAACCACATGTTTTCCAACTGGGCTACGTTTCACCTGCAACGTCACTCCGACCACCACGCCCACCCGGCACGGCGCTACCAGAGCCTGCGTCATTTCGAAGACCTGCCCACGCTCCCGAACGGTTACTTCGGCATGTTCCTGATCAGCTACATCCCGCCGCTGTGGTTCCGGGTGATGGATAAGCGCCTGCTGGAAAAGGCGGATTACCAGGCTGCCAATATCAATTTCGATCCCGCCAGGCGAGCCGCCCTGATCCGCAAATACGCCATCAAGGAATCCGCCCCGACACAACAGGCCGCCTGAACGGGTTTCCCCTTTACCGCGCCCGCTCTTGCGGGCGCGTTCTTTTTTGCCCTGCACACGTCCTGTCTCACCGGTTACGTATCCGCCCCCCAATGGCTTAGGATACGAACACAGTCAGACTTTCCATTGCGCTGATCCATTTCGCTGATTCTTCAAGGAGTCTCCATGAGCGATTCACAATTTGATGTGGTGGTCTTTGGGGCCACCAGTTTCGTTGGCCAGATTCTCTGCCAGTACCTCTTTGACACCTACGGGACCAATGGCGAGTTAAAGTGGGCAGCAGCCGGGCGCTCACTGGATAAACTGGAGCAGGTAAAAGCCTCACTGGGCAACGCCGCCAGCACCCTGCCCCTGATCACCGCCAATGCCAACGACGACGACAGCCTGGACGCCCTGTGCGCACAGACCCGCGTGGTGGTTTCAACCGTGGGGCCTTATGCGCTGTATGGCGAGCCCATGATCAAGGCCTGCGTTAACAGCGGCACGGATTACTGCGATCTCACCGGTGAAGCCCAGTGGATTGCCGACATGCTTGAGCAATACGAAGCCACCGCCAAGAAGAATGGCGCACGTATCGTGCATTGCTGCGGCTTTGATTCCATTCCCTCGGACATGGGCGTGTACTTTCTCCAGCAGCAAGCCCAGGCCCGCTTCAACGCGCCGGCCAGCACCGTGCGCATGCGCGTCAAAGTGGCCAAGGGTGGCGTTTCCGGTGGCACCGTTGCCAGCATGATGAACATTGCGGAAGAAGCCGGAAAAGACCCGGCATTGCGCAAGAAACTGGCCAACCCCTACCTGCTTTGCCCACCAGACCACGGCTTCAAAAGCCGTCAGAGCAGCATCGGCCTGGCCAGTTACGATAACGACTTCAACGCCTGGGTCGGCCCCTTTGTGATGGACGCCATCAACAGCCGTGTGGTGCATCGCTCCAATGCCCTGACCGGCCAGGCTTACACTGATCACTTCACCTATAACGAGGCCATGCTCACCGGCGATGGCATGGGTGGCCGCATGAAAGCCCTGGGGATTGGTGCCGGCACCGGGCTGTTTTTTGCCGCTGCGGCCATCAAGCCTACCCGCTGGGCACTGAACAAGTTTGTGGTGCCACAGCCTGGTGAAGGCCCCAGCCCCGAGGCACAAAAAGCCGGTTTCTACGACATCCGCTTTGTCGGCCACACCGACAACCAGGACACCCTGAAAGTGAAAGTCACCGGTGATGCGGACCCCGGCTACGGGTCCACCGCCAAACTGCTGGGCCAGGCCGCCGCCTGCCTGGCCCAGNANNTGGTAGAAAATGCCCCCGGCGGCTTCTGGACCACCGCGTCCCTGCTCGGCGAGCCGCTACTGAAACGGCTGCAGGAAAAAGCCGGCATGACGTTCACCGTGATCGACTAAGGCACTACCCGGCCTGTGACCTCGGTCACAGGCCGCAGCAATTTTCAGTGGCAGCGGATGCCAGCCTCACACGCAATCCGTATTCTCCCCGGTTTTCCAAACAGGACGGGGTTGCCATGGAAGCGCTTGCCATACTGAAAATTTTATTGATTCTATTCCTGCTTGGCTCAACGATTTACAGCGCCATTGTCTATCAGGGCCGCAAGAAATCCTCACTGAAAAGCCTTGCAGCATTCCGCCAGCAACACTCACCCCAGCGCAAGCTCGATCCCACCGAGCTACGTCTTGTTGACGCGGTTATCGCCCAGGCAGAACAAAAAACCCTCGGCGCCCTGGACAGCCATGAGGTTTTTTCTCTCAGCGGCCCCTACCTGCGCCACGGTCTGGAAACCAATGGCAATACGGTGTGGCATGACACCATCGGTGGCGTGGAGGTATTGCTGCCCTACGATGCGGACTATTTTCTCCGTGACCACAATGAGGCCCTGGTGGTACTGGCTGAGAAACAGGCCATCGTCATTGCGCTCAACGATGAGTTCTCTCTTGCTGGAGGGGAAGAGCGCGAGCAGCGTCGCGAACAGAAACAAAACCAGTGGGAAAACGGCGAATACGGTGCGCTGTCACGGGTGTTTGATGCCGATGACAACGAGGCAGAAGACGACCAGAGCGATTCACTGACCATCCGCGAGCAGCGACAGGAAAGCGACGCGGAAATGGAAGCACGGCGTGGCCGCGGTGTCGCCTTGCTGCCCGGCTTCCTGTGGTCGGTGGCGTTTGTCTGTCTCGGTATTGCCATCATTGCCGACACAACAGCGGTACTGACGATCTGCCTGGTGATCAGTCTGCTCGCCACCCTGTCCGCCCTCTACCTCTTCTTCCGTCGCCCACCTGCCGGCGAGCCGCTGAAGGTGAACCAGGTCTACGGGCAGATTCGTCTCACCCCGGTAGGTGTGGATGAACAGAACAACGTGCAGATATCCGTCACGCTGAACGACAGCATCGGCTTTTCTCTGCCGGAACACTGGCGCCCCTTTATTACCTATGAAGACGGGCAGAACCAGGAGATGGCCATCCGGGTCGACGATTACAGCGTTGTCAGTTACGGCAACCGGATGTCCCTGGATCAGGAAGTACGCCGCTTTCCTCCGGTGTACTGGGGGCGACACCTGACCCTGGCCATCGTGGGCGCCATCGCCCTGCTGTTTCCGCTCAGCAGTGTCACCCAACTCTCCCGCGACATCCTCCTTACCAGCCAGTCACTCAGCGGTGCACCGCAAAGAGAGCTGGACAATGCCAAGGCCGTGCGTGACAACCCGCCCGCCGCCGGTACGCTGGTCCACCTCAAGGGCAACGCCCGCTGTGCCGTGGAGACAGGAAGCTACTCGCCCAGCATCGACTGCCGGCAACTTTATTGGGGTAGCAGCGCCCCCCGGTCCAGCCACACCCAGGCACCAGACATCATCCAACGTTTGCAGGATAAGGACTTGCTGCAGGCACGCAGCGACAACTACCTGACACTGATGGCCACCATGCAAGGCTGGGATACTTACCGTAATGGCAAGCCGGTCATGCTCACCAACCTGCCCCGCATCATAGAGACGCTGGATTCAGCCTGCGCACAGAACGGCACTGACGGGGATATCGACTACCGTTGCCAGCGCATCCACCGGCAGATGCTGGAACGACTCATCTATACCCTGGACCCCCAGCCGGAAAACTGGCACCCGCTACGCGAGGCGGTTCAGCAGCGCGCGGACACCGATGACCCGGTCACCGCCATCACCAGCGAGGCTCATATCAAGGTTCTGCGCCAACAGATAAGTCAGCTTGTTATTGCGCTGGATGCTGGCCGCAGCCTGGAAATCGCAAAAGACATCAACAACAGCCAGCAGGGCGGAGTGGCAATCCGCCTGGTGCAGGGCCCATTGCCCGCCGCACTGGAGGCGGCGGAAAGTCATGACCGAAGCGCCATCATGGACAAACTGCTGGCCATGATCGACGCCCCCGCCGGGCAGCCGTTTGCACTCAGCGGCATGGTCACGGCATACCAGCCCGGTAGCGGCGACGCGCCAGCGACACTCAGCCTGGACCTGACCCGCCATCGCGACACCATAAAACCGGCGGCGATCAATGTGCTGTGGTTGCTACTGGCCGCAGGTCTTCTGTTCGGACACGGGGTCATGGCTGCGGTGCGATTTGCCCAGCACAAAAAAAGACACCAGGCGGTTGCCGCCCTGTACGCCTGAAGCCAGCGACTTAGCCGTTACAACCCCAGGCACGCACCATGCAGCGCTGGCCACCCTGACGGGCGCAATACTGCAGCGCTGTGCTCTGGGCCTGGCTGCCGCTGGAGGCGGTGCCCCAGCCATAGGCGGAGCTTCCCGAGGACTGATCCGCCGCATAGGCAGCACAGCCCCTGGAGAACGTCTGCACCACCCGACAACCGTAACCGCATTCGCTCAGTGCGCGAGACTGGGCCTGCTGCATGCTTTGATGATTATAGCTGAAGCCGTACTGATCACCCTGATTGCTGTCGATGGCTAGGGGAGCCTCTGAATAACTCCTTGCATGCTCAGTCTTTCAGGCTGGCTCGCAATCTAGGCGCGATTTTGATGGCATGCTGGTTGCCTGTCGAAAAAGCGCAACAACGAGTGCGGGCCAGCCTGGAAGACCCGGAGGGCGCGGCCTGAAGGGCACATCTGCTGCGCTTTGTCGCTAGGAAAGGGAGCCACCCTGACCGTTGCGGCAAAACACAACAGCTGCACCCTTCAGGCCACGCTGAGTACGCAAGGAGTTATTCAGAGGCTCCCTAATGCCCCGTTGGCGCTGGCGACACTGGCGAACAGCATGGCGATAAAGATGCCGACTAATTTACCCATCACGATTCCCTTCCCTGTTGTGTTTGTTACGGGATCAACAATCCCTGCCCTTTCCATTGCACGACTTTTCCCGGTTAGCCGCCATGCACAAACCGCAACAGTGTGGAGGCTTTTTGTTGCGCTTTGATATCAGCATGATGCCCTGATCGAACGCAATCAGGGCATCATGCTGACGGACAAAGGGACTACTGAGAATAGGTGGCAGAGCCGGTTTTGCGGCCGGACGAGCACAGGCATTCATAGTCAATGGAATCCAGCGTTTTACGGACCTTGCCGTTCCCCAGCGGCTCGCTCTTCATATAGCCCATCAAGTAATTCGGGTATGCCGAGGTGCCCGCCTGAATGGGCGTCGTGCCCTGCGGGCAACGCAATTTGGGGGCATTGTCCGATTCGAAGGCGCCCAGCACCTCACTGTAGGCCGGACGCGTGAACGGCCCCGCACAGACTTCATTCGCCGCCACCACCACCGGCGCGGTTTGCAACGCCACAATCAATACTGAAAACCCCATCCACTTTTTCATGTTGCTTCCCCTCTTCACGCCGGCCCATCCGGCTTATGGAGATAACATAGCGAGGCGGATCGAAAACGCTTACTGAAGCTGAAAGTCCTTTACCGGCAAGGGCGCAGGCGCAACCTCGCCCAGGGCATCCGCCACGGAAATCTCATGAATACGACACAGCGCATCCAGGGGCAGGTCATTGGGAGCGCGGCCGAAAGGGGTTTCCAGATGTTCGGACAGGCGATCGATACCGAAGAAGGTATAGGCCACCGCCGCCGCTAGTATCGGGGTTGCCCAGCCCATGCCACCAATCAACGCAAAGGGCAGCAGGTAGCAGTACACATAGGCGGTGCGATGCACCAGCAAGGTATAGGCGAACGGCAAGGGCGTGGACGCAATACGTTCACTGGCGGCCTGGATACCGCTCAGCGCCGCCAGTCGTTCATCGAGTATCTTCAGCCCCATGCTGTCCAGCGCCCCCTGCCGGTACTGCTCACCCAGTATGGCGCCGGCCTGTGCCAGCAACGCATCCGCCGGGTTGGCTTTCGCCAGCGCCGCATCCCGCTGTTCCGCTGACACCCAGGCCAACAGTTCCTCGTTGACGGTTTCGCGGCGAAGCTGGCCCTTCAGCGCCACCGCATGGGCCAGCACCGGCATCAACAATGCTCGCCGGGCCGAAGCCTTTTCGCCCAGTAATGTGCCGCTGGCTCGAGCCAGGCTGCGAATTTCAGTGACCATCTGGCCCCATTGTTTGCGCGCTTCCCACCAGCGGTCATAGGCCGCGTTATTGCGAAAGCCGAGCAGGATCGACAACACGATGCCGAGCAGGGTCACCGGCATAATCGTCAGGCTGGTCAGGTCTATCAGTTGGTAGTGACTGAGCGCGGCAACCACCACAGAAAATAATGCAACAAAGAGAATGTGTGGCAGGATTTCCGGCACCACTGATCCCCGCAGGGCAAATAACAGGGCGATGGCATTGGGGCGCTCTCGAACAATCATGGTCTCTATCCGCTGACAGTCAGCCCTGATGGTAAGCAATCGTGGGGGCGATTGGCAGAAGGGGTGGAAACAAAAAAGGTTCTTCGTGGATTAGGGAACCTCTGAATAACACGCTTCTCGCCGTCTGACAGGTTTATCGCGAATACCCGATACTTTACCAAACGCATCAACGCCGGATGCCTGACGTAAACCCCCCATGAACCATAAAAAATCAAGCTATCTGGCCAGCTCGGTACACTTGCCAGTACTCGGGCAGATTGTTGATGCCTCACCGGATCATCCCTACCTGGCGGTAAAAATTGATGTGGACCCGCAGGAAGTCACCGACCTGGTGCTGGAACTGGGAGACAAGGTTGGCCGTTATGAGCCAAGCGAAGAATGCCCGGAAGTGGGCTGTGGCCTGTGCATGTCACACATGGATGACCCCATGCAGAACGCGCTGCACCGACTACTGAACCTGATGACCACGCCCGACGATATCGCGGTGCTGGCCCCACTGACCCGCCGGGAAATCATCTACCGCTCACTGATTGGCGAGATGGGACCGCGCATGCGCAAGTTCGCCTCGACGGATTCCCAGGCCAACCGCATATCGCGGGTCATCTCGACCCTCAAGGATCGCTATTCGGAACCACTGCGGGTAAAGGATCTGGCTGATTCAGCCAACATGAGTGAGTCCACCCTGTTCCACAGTTTCAAACAGGTAACATGCATGTCGCCGTTGCAGTTCCAGAAGAAGCTGCGCTTGCATGAAGCACGCAGGTTGATGCTCACCGAAGGCCTGGAAGCGGCCACCGCCAGCTATCGTGTGGGTTATGAAAGCCCTTCCCACTTTAGCCGGGAATACAGCCGCTTGTTCGGTGCACCGCCGCGTGCGGACGTTAGCAAATTGCGCGGAACACAGGCAGGCGTCAGCGCCTGATTAGGCAGCCCGGGCAACCGCTTGACGCCGGATGCCCGACGACGGACGCCTGCATTCAAGACCTGAATACCCTGGCTGTCAGGCATCTGGCATCGAGCATTTGGTAAAGCACCGGAGATTCGCGATGAACCTTCCTAGCTTTTCAATTTATATCCGGTTTTAAAGATCCACCACACCAGCCCCATGCACAGCGTCAGAAACAGCAACGTCATGCCCAGGCTGATCCCGATGTGCACATCGGCCACACCAAAGAAGCTGTAGCGGAACCCGCTGATCAAATAGACCACTGGGTTGAACAAGGTCACCGTCTGCCAAACCGGCGGCAGCATGTCGATGGAGTAGAAACTGCCTCCCAGAAAAGTCAGCGGGGTAATGATCATCAAGGGAATGATCTGTAGCTTCTCAAACGTGTCCGCCCATACCCCGATGATAAAGCCAAACAGGCTGAAGGTGATTGCCGTCAGCAGCAGAAAGCCAATCATCAGGAAAGGATGCTGCACGTCATAGTCCACAAACAATCGTGCCGTCAGCAGAATCAGCACGCCTAGAATCGTGGACTTGGTTGCTGCCGCCCCCACATAGCCAATTACGATCTCCACATAGGACACCGGCGCCGATAACACCTCGTAAATGGTGCCGGAAAAGGTAGGCATGTATATCCCGAAAGACGCATTGGAAATGCTTTGCGTCATCAAGGACAACATGATCAGGCCGGGAATAATAAACGCCCCGTAACTGACGCCGTCAATCTCGACCATCCGTGAGCCGATGGCCGACCCGAACACCACAAAGTAAAGAGAGGTGGAAATCACCGGCGAGGCCACGCTTTGCATCAGGGTACGCCAGGTGCGCGCCATCTCGAACTTGTAGATAGCGCTAATGGAATGCATATTCACTTTCATTGATTAATCCTTCCGGGAGCAGCCAAACGAGAACACCAAACGGCATCAGAGGCTTTCCGGTGTTTCAGTTTTTACGTGTTGCGTACCGCGTGAGGCTTGTGGCGTGCCATGCACCAGATCCACGAAAATATCTTCCAGCGAACTTTGCCGTGAATGCAGGTCCTTAAATTCAATACCCTGCTCGCTCAGGTGACGCAGCAATTCAGCAATGCCCGTGTTTTCCTGGTTGGCATCGTAGGTATAAACCATCGAGTAGCCCTCATCGGCCAGCGCCAGCGCCTCGTCCGCCATGGCG